>DASYTI010000052.1 GCA_036002485.1 Candidatus Methylomirabilota bacterium
CTGGTACATGACGGCGACCCGCTGGCAGTAGTGCGCGACGACGCCCAGGTCCCGGGAGACGAGGAGGAGGGACGAGTTGGAGTCGCGCACGAGGCCCTGCATCAGGTCCAGGACCTGGAGCGAGATCGTCACGTCGAGCCCCGCGGTGGGCTCGTCCGCCATGAGGAGCTTCGGCGAGTGGGCGAGCGCCATGGCGATGATCACGCGCTGGCACATTCCCCCGCTCAGCTCGTGCGGATACGCGGTCTGGCGGGCCTCGGGATCGGGGAACCCGACCATCCGGAGCAGCTTCAGCGCGCGCGCCCGGGCCTCGGCGTGCCCGACCGCGCCGTGCGCCCGGACGACGTTGGCGATCTGCGCGCCGATGGTGGCCACCGGGTTCAGGTGCTTCCGCGGCTCGTGGGTGGTGAGCGCGATGCCGCGGCCGCGGATGGCGCGCAGCTCCTTCTCGGATCGCTTGAGCAGGTCGTCGCCCTCGTACAGGACCTGTCCCCGCGTGACGCGCCACGGCGGCTGCAGCAACCCGAGGATCGCCCGCACCAGCACCGTCTTGCCCACGCCGGACTCGCCCACCACGCCCAGCGACTCGCCGGGGTAGACGGTCAGGTCGGCCCCGTTGAGGACCCGCACGGAGCTGGCGTCGCGCCGGTACTCGACGTGGAGGTCTCGCACCTCGAGCAGGGCGTCCACGCTATCTCCGGTGCGTGGGGTCGAGGTAGTCGCGGAGCCCGTCGCCCACGAGCGCGTAGCCGAGGATCGTCACGGCGAGGGCGAGGCCGGGGAAGAGCGCCGTCCACCACTGGCCCGTCATCATGTTCGGCGCCCCGATGGCGATCATCGAGCCCCACTCGGGCGTCGGGATGGGCACCCCGGCGCCGACGAAGCTGAGCGCGGAGGTGAGCAGGATCGAGAAGCCGATCGTGGGCGAGAGGTTGGCGAGCGCCGGCGTGAGCGCGTTCGGCATGACGTGCACGAAGGCGATCCGGAGCCCCGAGCCCCCGACGCAGCGGGCGGCCTCCACGAAGGGGCGCTCCCGCACGTGGAGCACGGCGCCGCGGGTGACGCGCAGGAAGAAGGGGATGTTCAGGAAGGCGAGCGCCACGATGACGTTCTGGATGCTCGGGCCCCGGAAGCCGACCAGCGCCAGCGCGAAGATGAACAGCGGGAAGGCCTGGAAGATGTCCGCGCCGCGCATGATCGCGTTGCTCAGCAGCGCCCAGAGCCCGCGCGCGCCCGCGAAGAAGCCGGAGATGACGCCGAGGACCACCCCGGCCGCGAAGGCGACGGCCGTGGAGATCAGCGCGATCGTGAGGTCGATGCGGGGCGCCGCGATGACGCGGGAGAAGATGTCCATGCCCGAGATGTCGGTGCCCATCCAGTGGTCGGCGCCCGGGGGCAGGACCGCCTTCCCGGACAGCGCCTCCTCGGGCCCGTAGGGCGCGATCCAGGGGCCGAAGAGCGCCAGGAACACCGTGACCACGATCACCACCAGCCCGAAGAGGAACCCGGGCTGGGTCCGCGCGAAGCGCCAGAGGTCGTCCGCTTCCCGGGCGGCGCCGCCCAGCCGGCCGGCCCGCGGGGCCTCGAGGAGATCGGGCGTCGCCGGGATCGTCACGACCGGATCCGCGGGTCGAGGAAGAAGTAGGCGAGGTCCACCAGGAGGAACACCACGCTGGTGAAGACGGCGGTGAGGAGCACGAAGGCCTGGAGGGGCGCGTAGTCGGAGTTGACGACGGACTGCACGGCGTACTGCCCGAGACCGCCCCAGGCGAACACGGTCTCCACCAGCACGGCGCCCCCGAGCAGGAACCAGAAGAGGATGCCGATGATGGTGACCACCGAGGGGAGCGAGTTGCGCAGCGCGTAGCGGAGCTGCATCAGGCGCGACAGCCCGGCCGCCCGCGCGTAGGTGACGAAGTCCGAGCCGAGCATGTCCTCCATCGTGGAGCGCGTGTTCTTCATCACCAGCGGCATGTAGATGGCGGTCAGCGTCACCACGGGCAGGACGAGGTGCATGACGGCCGAGCGGAAGGCGGGCCAGTCGGCGGTGAGCAGGGCGTCGAGCGCGTACATGCCCGTGACGTGGCGCGGCATGCTCACGGTGAGGTCGAGCTGTCCGATGGGGCCGGGGAACCAGCCGAGCTTGTAGAAGAAGACGAAGATGACGATGAGCGCGAACCAGAAGTCCGGGAGGGCGCCCGCCAGGAGCCCGTAGCCGAAGACGATCCGGTCCGCGACCCCGCGCTTGCGCACGGCCGTGAGCACGCCGAGCGGGATGCCGATGACGACGGAGAAGAAGACGGCGAGGAGGACCAGTTCCATGGTGGCGGGGAGGCGCTGAGCGATGTCGGCGAGGACCGGCCGCGAGGTGACCCAGGACGTCCCCAGCTCGCCCGCGGCGATGCTCCGGACGTAGCGCACGTACTGGACGTGGAGGGGCTGGTTCAGCCCCAGGCGCGTCCGCACCTCGTCGACGCGCTCGACGGTGGCGAAGGGCCCGGCCAGGAGGTACGAGGGATCGCCGGGAAGGAGCCGCACCAGGAAGAACACGATGACGGAGACGATGAACAGCTGGACCGGCAGGAAGGCCAGCCGCTGGGCGGCGTATCGCCAGAATCTCACCGCGACCGTCCCCTGTCGGTCACGAGCGCGACGTGCGGGCGGGCCGGGCGCCGTCGGGAAGGCTCGACGGCGCCTCGCCCCGGCCGCGGGTCACTTCTTGTAGAGCCAGTCGAAGTGGACGTTGTTGTCCGGGTACCAGTGGAATCCCTTCCACTCCTTCTTGAACGCCTCGCGCCAGCCGGGGTTGACCAGGAAGATCCAGGGCACCCGCTCGGCGGTGATCTGCTGGATCCGGAGGTCCATCTTGAGCCGCTCCGCGCCGTACGGCGTGCGGAACATCTTCTCCGTGAGGTCGTTGAGCTCCGGGTCGTCGTTCCCCACCCCGTCCATCACGTTCGTCTTGGGGTGGGTGAGGTAGACCCAGGCGGTGTAGCCGGTGTCGGCCACCCAGGGCCACTGGAAGTTGTCGCAGTGGGCCATCTGCTTCCGCGTGAACTTCGTCTCGGAGTACACGGCCGACGGCAGCCCTTCCAGCCGGACCTTCAGGCCGATCTTCTCGAGCGAGCTCTTGATGAGGATGCAGG
>DASYTI010000053.1 GCA_036002485.1 Candidatus Methylomirabilota bacterium
GCCGATGAGGCCCGCCTTCGCGCTGGCATAGGCCTGGATGCCCGTGAGGCTGTAGGAGCGTCCCGCCCCCGATGAGATGTTCACGATGGCGCCCCGGCCCGCGCGCTTCATGATCGGCGCCGCCGCGCGCGTGAAATGGAAGGCTCCGTCGAGGTTGATGGCGAAGATGACCTGCCAGTCGTCATCGGTGACCTGCTCGATGGGCCTCATGGTCTGCCCCGCCACTCCGCCCGCGGAGTTCACGAGGGCGTCGATGCGTCCCGCCGTCGCGTCGATCCGCGCGACCAGGGCCGTCACCGCCTCCGGATCGCGCACGTCCAGCTCCGCGACGCGGCAGGTGCCCGCCGCCACCGCCTCCACGGTCCGCCGCGTCTCCTCGAGCTCGCGCGCCAGCACGTCGCACGCCCACACCGAAGCCCCTTCGCGGGCCAGCTCCACGCAGATGGCGCGGCCGATGCCGTGCGCGGCGCCGGTGACGATGGCTGCGCGCCCGTGGAGGCGCACCGCTAGACCTGGCCTCGCAGGCGCGGATCGAGGGCGTCCCGCAGCCCGTCCCCGAGGAGGTTGAATCCCAGGACGGCGAGCATGATCGCGAGGCCCGGGATGGTCGCGATGTGGGGGGCCACGAGCAGGAAGTCACGGCCGCTGGAGACCATGAGTCCCCAGGACGGCGTGGGTGGCTGCACGCCCAGGCCCAGGAAGGAGAGGGCTGCTTCGACCAGGATGGCATTGGCCATGAAGAGCGTCGAGTAAACCACCACGGTAGGCAGAATGTTCCGGAGGACGTGGCGCTTCAGAATCTCGGCGGCCGAGGCCCCGAGGGCCCGGGCCGCGCTGACGTACTCGCTCTCCCGGGCGGCCAGCACCGCTCCGCGCACGATGCGTGTCACCGTCGGCGTCCCCCAGATGCCCACGGCGATGGTGGTGTTCAGCACGCCGGGCCCCAACGCTGACACCACCGCGATGGCGAGCAGAAGGTAAGGGAAGGCCAGGAGGACTTCGATCGCGCGCATGATCAGCACGTCGATCCAGCCGCCCGCGAAGCCGGCCAGACAGCCGAGGACGAGCCCCAGACCCAGCGCGATCGCCACCGACAGCAGCCCCACCAGGAGCGCCACCCGGCTCCCGAAGAGCACCCGCGAGAGGATGTCGCGCCCGAACTCGTCGGCCCCGAGAAGAAACTTCCCGCCCGGCGGCGCGCGCTTCTCGATCAGGCTCTGCCGGGCAGGATCGGCGGGCGCCAGCCAGGGCGAGCCGGCCGCCGCCACCACGAGCAGCGCCACGACGACGAGCCCCGCCAAGGCGAGCCGATTCCGGCAAAATCGCTGCCAGGCATCCTCGGACAGCGTCGAGGGTGTGGCTCGTTCACCCATGATCGCGCTTGCGCCCACGGCCATGGCGCCTAGCCTTGCCGCGCGATGCGCGGGTCCAGCGCCCCATAGGCGAGGTCCACCGCGAGGTTGACGACCACGAAGGCGAGCGCGAAGATGAGCACCGCGCCCTGGAGCAGCACATAGTCACGCGCGAAGATGGCCTTGACCATGAGTCGCCCGAGCCCCGGCCAGGCGAAGACGGTCTCGGTCAGCACCGCGCCGCCCATGAGCTGGCCGGCCTGGAGACCCAGGAGCGTCAGGATGGGAATGGCCGCATTGCGCAGGGCATGCTTGGTCACCACGAGCCGTTCGGCCACGCCCTTGGCCCGCGCCGTGCGCACGTAGTCCTCGCGGAGGACATCGAGCACGCTCGAGCGCGTCATGCGCGCCACCATGGCCAGCGAGGGCAGGGCCAGGGTCACGGCGGGCAGCACGAGATGCGACGGCGATCCCGTTCCGCCCACGGGCAGCCAGGGCAGCCAGAGCGCGAAGACGACGATGAGCACGAGGCCGGTCCAGAACACCGGCATGGACAGCCCGAAGAGCGAGCCGAGGCGGGCGAGGGCGTCGAAGGCCGAGTTCGGCCACACTGCGGAGACCACGCCCGCGGCGATGCCGGCGGCCGCGGCGATCACCAGCGCCGCCGCGGTCAGCTCGAGCGTGGCCGGCCAGGCGTCGCCGAGCTCGTCGATCACCGGGCGGTTCTGCTGGATGGAGCGGCCGAGGTCGCCCCGCGCCACCCGTCCCACATAGCCGACGTAGCGAATGAGGAGCGGCTTGTCGAGGCCGAGGTAGTCGCGGAGCTTGGCCACGGCCGCGGGTGTGGCGTGTTCCCCCAGCATGAGGGCCACCGCGTCGCCGGGGATCAGCTCGATCGTGAGCATCACCACGAAGACGACGCCCAGGAGCACGGGGATGGCCAGGAGGAGGCGCCGGGCGACGAAGGTCAGCATGGCGGTCGCGCGATCTCCCTCACCGGCACAGGTGGAGCCGACGGGCGCGCGAGCGCGGCCGTCGGCCCCACGGGAGCGGCAGGCGTCATGGCCGCAGCGCTACTTGTCGAGCCAGACCTTTCCGAGCCACAGGTTGTACTCCACCGGGTGCACGGTGAATCCCTTGACGCTCGCGCGCGTGACCACGATTTCCTTGGTGTTGTACACGGGGATCCACACCATCTCCTTGGCGAGAATGTCCTGCACCTCGCCGTAGAGCTTCTCGCGCTCTGTCTGGTTCAGGCTCCGGCGCGCCTGCTCCACGAGGGCGTCCACGCGCGGGTTGGCGTAACGCGAGGTGTTCCAGCCGGTGGGCGGCACCTGCTTCGAATGAAAGAGCGCGTAGAGAGAGTAGTCGGCATCCGCGTTCGAGGTCACCCAGCCCAGGGTGAACATGTGCTGGTTCAGGGTGGCCGCGCGGAACTGCGTGAACACGGTTGCCCACTCCAGGAATTGCACCTTGGCCTCGACCCCGACCTCCTTGAACATGGCCTGGATGGCCTCGGTGATCTCGCCGTCCTTGGGATAGCGACCGCGCGCGGCCAGCCACGACAGCGAGAGCTTCTGCCCGCTCTTCTGCACGACGCCATCGGGGCCGGGGGTCCAGCCCGCTTGGGCCAGGAGGGCCCTGGCCTTGGCGCGGTCGAAGGGGTACAGCTTGTCGAGCTGCATGTCCTTGAAGCCGAACACGCTCGGGGCGAGCACGCCGCGGGCGGGCACCGCCGAGCCCTCCAGGATGTTCTCGAGGATGGCCTTGCGATCCACGGCGTGGAGCAGGGCCGTGCGCACGCGCACATCGTCGAGCGGAGCGAACCCGGCGTGCATTCCCGCGAAGACCACGCGTCCGCCCACCACCTCGTGGACGATGTACTTCGAATCGCGCTTGAGGGAGGCGAGCTGGGCGGGGGCGGGCAGCAACACCATGTCGGCGTCGCCGGTCTGGAGCGCGATCATGCGCGCACCCTCTTCGGGGACGACCTTGAAGATGACGCGGTCGAGGGGCGCCTTGTCGCCCCAGTAGTCGGCATTCCGCTCCAGGATCACGTGGGTGTTGGTCTTCCACTCGACGAACTTGAAGGGCCCGGTCCCCACGGGCGCGCGGCTGAAGTCGGGGCCCATCTTCTGCACGGCGGTGGGCGACACGATGCCCGTGCAGTACATGGCCAGCGTGCGCAGGATGGGGCCATACGGCTCGCGGGTCATCACGTCCACGGTCAGCTCGTCCACCACCTCCGCGCCGCTCAGGGAGCCGGCGAGGCTCGCCCAGCGCGCGGGCGGCGTACCCCGCAGGGCGCGATCGAAGGTGAACTTCACCGCGGCCGCGTTCAGGGGCGTGCCGTCGTGGAACTTGACGCCCGGCCGCAGCTTGAAGCGCACCTTGGTGGGCGAGAGGATCTCGTATGAAAGGGCGAGGGCGGGCTTGATCTGCATCTTCTCGTCCATGGTCAGGAGCGGTTCGAGCATGTTGAAGTAGACCCAGGCGCCGGGCGCGGTGGTCTCGAGCTGCGGATCGAGCGACACGGGATCGGTGGGACGCACGATGGTGAGGGTGCCGCCCTTTTTCTGAGCTTCGGCCGGAGAGGCAGAGCCGAGGCAGAGGGAAGTCGCCCAAGCGAAGACGAACACGGAGAGAAGCGCGGTGCGAGCTGGCCTCATCAGTAAATCTCCTTTCGCATCGAGACTGCGATCACGGCCGCTCGCCGGCCCTCGCGCTCAACCGCCTCATGGTCGCGAGCCTTGCGTCAAAGCCACGAGCGGGTCGAGGTTCTCCCAGGCCATCGGCCGGCGGCCATCCTCCAGATCGCGGATCAGCTCGGTGAGCTGCCGCATGAGGGGCATGGCCACCCCGAAAGCCTCGCCCTTCCGCACGAGCACGCCGAGCTGGCCATCGACCTCGGTCTTGCGCTTGCGCACGGCGAGGTCGCGCCATATCCCGGTCTTGGTCTTGGTGTGGAAACGGTAGTGGACGGCGATGGCCGTCATGGCACGCGCGCGGGCCCCCGCGTCACCGCCGAGGGCCGCCCGGTACCATGCCGGGTCGAACTCGTCGAAGGGCTCGAGGCGCACCCCGGCCTTGTCGCTGACGGCCATGCCTTCTCCCACGATGCCGATGAGCGCCGCCTGCACGCCCGGGCTCCGCTCCACCACTTCGTACACGTGCGCGTCGACCACCGCCGTGCCGAAGAGCAAGGCACCGTAGATGAGCTTCGCCCACTTGTAGCCCCAGATATTCTCGGTGACGGGAGTCTCCTCCACCACGCTCAGCAGTCGGGCCAGCTCGCGGACACGGGGCGTGATCCGTCCATCGAGCTCTCCCAGCACGAAGGCGCCGTGGCCGCCGTGGAGGATTCGCCCCGGCGCGACCCAGTCCGCCGCCCAGTTGACGAGGCAACCGACGGTTCGCTCGGCCCCGATGGCCTGCGCGATCAGCTCCTCGCTGAGCCCGTTCTGGAGAGACACCGTGATGCCGCCGGGCGCCAGCCGCGGTGTGATGTCCCGGAGGGCGTCGGCCGTGTGGTGACTCTTGACGGCAAGCAGGATCAGCCCGAGCTTGTCACCGAGACGGGCAGGCGTGACGGCGCGCACGCGGGTCGTGGTCGCCACGCCGTCCCGTTCCACGGTGAGCCCGCGGTCATTGATGGCGTCGACATGGGGAGCGTCGCTGTCGACGACGACGACCTCGTGCCCGGCGCGCGCGAGAGCGGCACCCGTGGTGCCTCCGATCGCGCCCGCGCCGTAGACGGTGATCACCATCGCGCTCCTCAAGTATCACAGGGTCTCCACACCGTCAACGCCGGCAGGCGGCTGAAAAAGGCCCATCTGCTTCGTTGGCGAGGGCGGCGGCACCCGCTCAACGTACAGAGAGTACGCCTCGGGGTGCCGCCGCCTCGCCGCCTCGCATCTGGACCTTTTTGAGCCGCCTGCCAGTTTCTCGGCCCTGATAGAATTGCCGTCGTGGCTCAGGACCTCCGCAGCTTCGTGGCGGCGTACGGGGAGGCCAATCCAGGCGAGGTCGTCCGGATCGCCGAGCCCGTCTCCCTCGAGCACGACATCATGGCCGTGGTGCTCGAGTACGAGCGCCGTCGGCGCTATCCCGTCCTCTTCTTCGAAAGGATCAGCGGGCACGACATTCCCGTCGTGTGCAACGTGGTGGCGAGTCGCCGCGCCCTCGCCTTCGCCCTCGGCGTGCCAGCCTCCGAGCTGGCGGCCGAGTATGCGCGCCGGATCAAGGAACCGATGAAGCCCGTGGTGGTCGCGGACCCTCTGTTTCGCCGTCACGTGGTGACGGGGGACGCCGTCGACCTCGCCTCGCTGCCCATTCCCGTCTACTTCCCGGGTGACGCCGGTCGCTACATCACGGCGGGCATGCTGGTGGCGCGAGATCCCGCGACCGGGGTCGAGACCGAGGGCTACCACCGTCTTCAGCTCAAGGGGCGGAACCGGATGGGGGTGAGCCTCCATTCGCGCCGGCGCATGTTCGAGTATCAGCGCCGCGCCGAGGCGAAAGGCCAGGCGCTCCCCTGCGCCATTGCCCTGGGCCTCCACCCGATCGTCTCGATGGGCTCGCTCGCCTATCCGCCCGCGGAGATCGGCAAGTTCGAAGTGGTGGGCGGGCTCTTCGGCGAGCCGCTCGAGGTCGCCCCCTGCGCGACTCTTGACCTCCATGTTCCCGCGACGGCGGAGATCGTGATCGAGGGCGAGATCCTTCCCGATGAGCGCGAGCCGGAGGGGCCCTTCGGCGAGTTCACGGGCTACTTCTCCCGCCGGAGCACGGAGCACATCTTCGTGGCCCGGGCCATCGCCATGCGGGACAAGCCGTGGTTCCAGTCCATCGGCTCGGGTCGAGCGGGCGACCACATCACCACCCTCGGGCTCATTCGCGAGGCCGAGATCATGAACGCACTCAGTCGCGCCATTCCCAACGTGACGGGCGTGCACGTGCCTCTGTCAGGGACGTCGTCCTTCACCGCTTACGTCTCCATCAGGCAAGGCCGTCCCGGGGAGGCCAAGCACGTGATCCCCATCGTGCTCGGAGTGGACCACTACCTCAAGCTCGTCATCGTGGTGGACGACGACATCGATGTTTTCGACGAGTCGGACGTGATGTGGGCGGTGGCCACGCGCATGCAACCGGATCGCGATCTCGTCGTGATCTCCGGGAGCCTCGGCGCCCTGCTCGACCCGAGCGCCGACAGCCGGGGCGTCACCGCGAAGCTCGGCATCGACGCCACCCGCCCCTTTGGCGAGCCCTTCGGAGAGAAGCTCGTGATGTCCGCCCAGCGCATGGCCTGGGCCCGCGCGCTCGTCGACCGGCTCAGCTGACCTCGAACGTCACGAGGGCGTGTCCTGCTCGATCACCTCGCGAAGCTTCTCGGGCGGCACGTCCGTCTTGACCCCGGCCCGCTCGAGCTGTAGCAGCATGTAGCTGCTCGAGTCCTTGTCGCCCCAGCCGCGGCTGAGGGCCTCCGTGAGCTCGGCCAGCGCGAGATTGGCCAGGCGCATGGGCACGCCCATCTCTCTCCCCAGCGCGGTGGCCAGGGATACGTCCTTGTGCCCCAGCTTGAGAGCGAAGGACGGCGGGTCGTAGGTCCCAGGCAGGAACTTGTCCATGAGCCGGTCGAAGGTGCGCCGGCGTCCGCTCGCGCCCTGACGGACCGCCTTCCACAGGGCGAGGGGCTCCACGCCCGCCTTGATGCCCATGGAGAACGTCTCGGCCAGCACCGCGCCGATGGTGAAGCTCGAGCAGTTGTGGACGAGCTTGGCCACCGCTCCCGCCCCGATCGCCCCGACATAGTAATGCTGGTCGCCCATGGCCCCGAGCACGTCCTTGTGGGCATCGTAGATTCCTCGATCGCCGCCCACCCAGATGGCGAGCCGGCGGGTCTTCGCGCCGATCGGCCCGCCGCTCACGGGAGCGTCCAGCACGTGCACGCCCTTTTCTTGAAACGCCGCATGGATCCGGCGGATCAGGGCGGGCGAGTTGGTGGATAGGTCGAAGAATGCCGCACCCTTGCGCAGGCCGTGGATGAGACCATCGGCGCCGAGGGCTACCGCTTCCACCTCCGGGGGGCCGGGCAGCGACGTGAAGACGACGTCGACCGCCTCGGCGACCTCGCGTGGCGTGTCCTTCCACTCTGCTCCCGCGGCCAAGTGCGGCGCGGCCGCCGGGCGGCGAATGTCGTGCACGCACAGGGCATGACCGGCCGCCTGAAGATTGGACGCCATGCTGGAACCCATGATGCCCAGACCGATGAATCCCACCTTCATGTCGTGATCTCTCCTCTAGGACCGGCCGCGGGCGCCCGCTCCGGTGTGTCCCTGGCGGTGGAAGTAGTTGGCGTTGTAGAAATCGAGCACGAGGTCGCGATACACGGCTCGCGGATAGCGCGGCGGGTTGTCGGCGCCCCTGCAGCTGGGCAGGCACTCGATGACCGCCTCCACGTTCGGGCTGAAGAAGAAGGCGATCGAGTAGCGGTCCTTGCCGGAGTCGTTGAGCACGCCATGCGGGGTGGAGAGGAAGCGGTCATTCGACCACCGCTTCATGATGTTGCCGAGATTGACGAGGAAGGTGTCGGGGATCACGGGCGGGGCCAGCCACTCGCCGCTCGGGAGGCGCACGGCGAGACCCGGGACCTCCTCACGCGCGAGCATGGTGATGAAGGAGTTGTCGGTGTGGGGACCCTGGCCGAACTGCTCGTCGTCCTCGATCTCCTGGGGCGGGTAGTGGAGGAAGCGCAGGTTGACGTGCGCCTCGTTCTCGAAGTGCGGGATGAAGTGATCGGCGGGCATGTCGAGAGAGCGCGCGAGCACGGGCAGGATCTGCTCGCCCACCGCTTCCATGGTCTTGAAGTAGGTGAGCATGGCCGTGCGCATCCCGTGGTGGCCCTCGGGCCACTGGTTGCGTCCCCGCAGCGGCTTGCCCGCGACGACGTCGGGATGCTCCGGGCCGCGGTCGTGGCTGATGAAGAAGCTTTCGTTGTAGTTCGGGCGGGTGGCCTTGTGCACCTGGGAAGCGCCCTGGATGGACTGGTTCACCGGGAGGTAGCCGATATTGTTCTCGTTGATCCGGAGCTCGAGCTTCTCCGCGAGGGGCATGGCGTGGAACTCGCGCGAGGCCTGAAAGGCGGCCGCGACCGTCGACGCCGGGACGCCATGGCCGGCCAGGTAGAAGAAGCCCACGCGCTCGCTGGCCTGCCGTACCCGGGCGGCCACGCTATCGAGTCCGCCCGGCTCGCCCAGGAATGCGGGCGCGAAGTCGATCACGGGAATGGCCCTGGTCGCTTCTTCGAGATCCTTGACCGCCTTGGCCTTGAAGATGTTCATCGTCGAGCCCTCCGCTCTCGCTTACTCAGCACTCGCCTCACCGCTGATCTACTCGGGCCTCGCCTCACGGCTTCGCCCTTCAGCTCGAACTGCCACGCCTGCGGGTCCAACTCAGCGCTCACCTCGCGACGCCCAGAGGTCGCCGCTCAGCTCGGATCAACTCAGCTCTCGTCTCGCGTCGGCCATCGGCCGCCGCTCAGCTCGGTCCAATTCAGCTCTCGCCTCGCGACGCCAGGGGCCGCCGCTCAGCTCGAACAGCGGACAGGGTTTCGGCTCGAACCGCATGCTAACCCAGCTTGCCGTGGGCCGACTCGGACTGGGTCGGCTGGAGCGAGACGTGGCTGTGCACGCACTGCAGACGTCCCTGCCGCGGGGCCAGGATGAAAGTGGCGCGCCCGGGGCGGACGAAGGGCTTGCCGTCCGCGCCGATGGCCTCCGAGGACCAGGCCGCGGCTATCCACGCCGTATCGCCGCTCGCGCGCACGACCGGCTGGTCCTCGAAGGTGAAGTTGCGGATGCGCGGCCACACATTGCGCCACTGCTCGCGCTCGATATTGGCGAGGCCATGCACGGCCATGGCCCAGGTGCCGAAGGCCACCGCGTCCTCGGCGAACATGCGCCGCCCGGTGTCGAAGTCACGTCCGCGGCATGCCGTCTCGAACTCGCGCAGCCACTGGAGCGCTTCCTGGTCTGGTGTGGGCATCGCGGCGATTATGCGCTATCCTCCCGGCATGGAAAAGCTCACCGTCGACTCGCTTCGCACGCTGGCCAAGGCCCAGGGACTCGAGCTCACCGACGCCGAGCTCGCCGGGCTCCTGCCCCTGGTCGAGGCGGGACGCGCCGGACTGGCGGCCATCCGTGACATTCCGCTCAAAACCGAGCCGGCCTCGCAGTACCGCATCCTCTAGAGAAGGGGATTTCGCTTGAGCGACCTCTGCTGGACATCCATGACGGATCTCGCCTCCATGATTGCGGCGAAGAAGATCTCGCCCATCGAGGTGGTTCAGGCGCACCTCGAGCGCATCGCGAAGATCGACGGCAAGCTCAAGTCCTACATCACCGTGATGGCCGACTCGGCCCTGGCCGCGGCCAAGGTGGCGGAGGCGGCGGTCATGGCCGGGGGAACGCTCGGTCCTCTCCACGGGGTGCCTCTCGGGCTCAAGGACCTCTACTGCACGAAGGGGGTCAAGACCACGGGCGGGTCCAAGCTTCTCGCGGACTGGATACCCGACGAGGATGCGACCGTAGTGACGAGGCTCGCCGCGGCGGGCGGTATCACCCTGGGCAAGCTCAACATGCACGAGTTCGCCTATGGTCCGGAGGGATTGAACGCGCACTACGGCACGCCGTGGAATCCGTGGGACGCCACCACTCACCGGATTTGTGGCGGGTCCTCGTCGGGCTCCGGCGCGGCGGTGGCCGCCGGCATCTGCCCCGGCGCTCTCGGCTCCGACACGGGCGGCTCCATTCGCATTCCGGCCGCGCTCTGCGGACTCTCCGGCATCAAGCCCACCTATGGGCGCGTGAGCCGCGCGGGCGTGCTGCCCCTGGCCTGGTCCATGGACCACGTGGGGCCGATGTGCCGCAGTGCCGCCGATTGCGGGCTCATGCTCGGCGCCATGTCGGGCTACGACCCGCGCGATCCGACCACGAGCGTGCTGCCGGTGCCCGACTACATGGCCGCGCTGACGGGGCAGGTCAAGGGGCTGCGGGTAGGTCTCCTGCGGTCCTTCTTCCTCGAGGGCGCCGCCCCCGCGCAGCGGGCGGCCGTGGAGGCCGCGGCCAAGACGCTGGAAGGGCTCGGAGCCACGCTCGCGGAGGTCAATATCAAGACGGTGAACGTCGCCCCGGGCGCCTCTCATGCCGTCCTCGCCCCCGAGGCCTATGCCTATCACGAGGAGTGGCTCAAGACGCGGCCTGCGGACTACGGAGAGGATGTGAGACAGCGGCTCCGCGTCGGCGCCTTTGTCACCGGGGCGGAGTATCTGAAGGGCCAGCGACTGCGCGTCCTCCTTCGCGACGAAGTGGACGCGGTGCTCGCCAAGCTCGACGTGCTGCTCGCGCCCACCACGCCCATCGAGGCCCAGGCCGTGGGCCAGGATAGTGTCCAGATCGGCGCCGAGAGCTTCCCGGTGCGCGCGAGCCTCATCCGGTTCACGCGGCCCTTCAATCTCAGCGGCCACCCGGCGGCGTCCGTGCCGTGCGGCTTCACCGAGGGCGGACTTCCCCTGGGACTTCACATCATCGGGCGGCCCTTCGACGAGGCGACCGTGCTCCGCGTCGCCGATGCCTATCAGCGCGTGACCGACTGGCACACTCGCCGCCCACCTCTGGCCTGATGACCCGACCGAGCGCGAGCAGTAACCCCGGGCCAGACTGAGGAGCCGAGACGCTGCCGGCCGTTCGAGTTGAGCGGCGGCCAACGGCCGACGCGAGACGAGAGCTGAGTTGATCCCGCCGGCGTGGCCGTTCGAGCTGAAGGGCGAAGCCCTGAGGCGAGTGCTGAGCTGATCAGCGGCGAGGCGACCAACCAAATGGATGAGCCTGAACCGGTCAGCCTGCCCATCGAGGACTCGCTGGATCTTCACGCTTTCTCTCCCAAAGACGTGCGGTCGGTGGTGGGAGAGTATCTAAAGGAAGCGGCGGCCCGGGGCTTTCGCGAGGTCCGGCTTATCCACGGGCGGGGGATAGGGGTCCAGCGCGCCATGGTCCAATCGCTGCTGGAAGGGCATCCGCTGGTCTCGCGCTACTTCGACGCTCCCCCCGAGCGAGGCGGCTGGGGCGCGACCGTGGTGCTCTTGAAGGAAGGAGCCTAGTCCCCGGGATCAACTCAGCCCTCGTCTCGCGTCGGCCGCTGGCCGACGCTCAACTCGAACGACGGGCAGCGTCTCCGCTCCTCAGTCTTTATCGGCCCGTAGAAGAAGCATACGGTCGATGAAGGACAGGATGCGCGGGCCGTCGATCTTGAAGGCGAAGGCTTCCCGACAGGCGGGGGAAGCGGCGAGGACGAAGCGCTCCAGGTCGGCCTTGGCCGCTTCCGTCATCCGCATGCGCTCCGTCCACGGCTCCCACTCGCGTTCCCTTTCCATGATCATCTCGTCGATCACGGTCAACCCGGCCGCCTTGAGAAAGGCCGCCCACTCGCGCTGGGTGAAGGCGCGGACGTGGGATGGATCGCGGCGCTTCTCGACCTCGAGGATGAAGGCCGCGAGCGTGCGATCCTCGCGCCCCAGGATGTCCTGGATGAGGAAGGCGCCCCCCGGGACCAGCACACGGGAGACCTGCCGCACGGCCGGCAAGAGCTCGGGAAAATGATGTGCGGCGAGGCGACACGTGACCACGCCGAAGGAGGCGTCCCGGAAGGGGAGAGCCTCGACGTCCGCCGCCACGAAGCGCACACGCGCGGCGCCGCGGTCGTGGATGAAGCGGCGCGCCGCGCGGAGCATGGGCTCAGTGACGTCGGTGGCGACCACACTCCGCGTGAAGCCGGCAAAGCCCAGGGCCGTGTGGCCTCCGCCCGTGGCGATGTCGAGCACGCGCGTGGCGCCACGCGCGCGGCCCCAGGCGAGCAGCCGTTCCAGGTCCTCGCCGCCGGCGTGGTCGGGACTCTTGACGTATTCCTCCGCGGTGCGTCCGAACTGGGACTGGACCTGCGCCTTGTGCGCCTCCGTCACGTCTTGGCCGGGCCCCGGGGGCGCTCGGCCAGATGGCGGAAGAGAAAGTCGGTGTCCATGGGGGAGAGATCGAAGCGCCGGCCCGCCTCGTCCACGAGACGCACGCGGTCGGCATCGGGGCGCTCCTGCAGCTGCTCCTCGAGCCAGCGCACCGCCTGCTTGATTCCTGATTCGCCAAGGGCCATGTGGGTGTCCTTCTCTTGCTCACCCTGCCCCTCCTCACGAGGGCAGGGTGAGCAAGGCGATCGCGGGCTACTTTCCGTTTTCCCGCTCGTACTTGGTCTGCCACTCCTTGTTGACGTCCTCGATGCCAGGGATGTGCTTGATGGTGCTCCACGTCGCGCGGGCCGCGCCCCGCATGGCGTACATCAGGGTCTCGCTGATCTCGTCCTCGGTGGCGCCGGCTTGCTTCGCAGCCGCGAAGCGTCCGGGCACTCAGGAGGTGCAGCCGGCCGCGGCCATGGCGGCCAGCGCGACCAGCTGCAGGGTCTTGGGATCGAGCGCCCCTTCACGGTAGTAGACGCCGGCAAACTCCTTCATCTGTCCCATCGGGCCCTCCTTGGGGTGGGTAGTCGGTCAGCCTGGACAGATTATAGGTCACGAACGAGGCGCCGCGCCCGGTCCACGCTGCGGCGGTAGGTTTCGAACGAGTTGACGAGGGCGGGCTTCCGGCCTTGCTTTCGGTCGAGGGTGAAGCAGGAGAACGTGATGTCATGGGCGAGGGGGAAGTCGCGATAGAGCATGCCCGCCACCCTTTGCGGGCTCGCCGAGCGCATGATCTCGAAGTTCTCCGTTTGCCGGAGCGGCGGCACGCGCTCCCCGTGCTTGGTGCGAACCCATTTCATGGTGCCGCCCAGCAGATAGGAGAGGAAGAGCGAGTCCACGAGCATGGACTCCGTCCAGGGGATCTCCTTCTGATAGCCGGCCACGAAGCGCGCCCCCGTGCCGAGGAGGAACTTGCGCGCGGTGTCCGGCTGCAGGAAGTCGCACGCTCCGAAGATATAGCCCGTGCGCGGGCTCGGGGTGCAGTACTCCATGAGGCTGTCCAGCCGGATGACCTTGTCGCCGAGTCCGGTCAGCTTTCGCCGCTGGCCGTGAGAGGAGATGTAACAAACCTGCTGGCTGTGATGCCGCCGGGCCTCCTGGAGGAGCATCTCGAGATCGTAGTGCGTGTAGAAGCGCCGGTAGACCAGATTGATGCGTATGCCCTCCCAGGCCAGTGACTGGCGAATGGCCTTCAGATAGGGCAGAACCGAGGGCTCCTCCTGGAGGAGCTTGCCCTTGCGGTTCCACATCGACTCGAGCGTCACGAGCTGCGCCATGTCCTGGGACGCGTATCCTTTCCAGCACGGGCTGATTACCCCGGGGCCGGCGCGCATGATACCACCGGCAACTGCGGAAGCTAGCGGGCTTGTGTGACCGGTAAAATCCTTGTAAAATCCAGCGGCTACGGCAGATTCAATACCTCTGAGGCCTATCCGACACTCCAGAGAAGAACCGCGACCACGGCAACGCCGATGATCACGGCCCAGAGGAGATAGTGCTTCGCGAAGTTCTTGAGAGAGCCGTCCCTTCTGGTCATTCTTTTTCTATCCTATCATGGCCAAGATTGGATGATTCTAGAGCCATCCAATTGGTGCTTTACAAGAAGATGAACATGTCGATAATGGCTGATACGAGGCGCCCATGAAAATCCCTCTCGACCGTTCGGCGGACCGTAATGGCAGGCTGCCACTGGCGCGACAGATCCAGCTGCATCTCGAGCGGCTGATCAGCCAGCGACTGCTGGCGCCCGGAGTCAAGCTGCCCGCCACTCGCGAGCTCGCTCAGGAGCTCGGCGTCAATCGCACCACCGTCGCCCAGGCCTATGAGGACCTGGTGGCCGGGGGCTGGGCGCGCGCACACGTGGGGCAGGGCACCTTCGTCGCGGAGGCGGCGCCGACGGCCCCGCCCGCCGCCCCCACGGCCCCGCGGCTCGAGTGGACGGGCTTTCTCTCGAAGGCCGCTCAGATCGTGGCAGCTGACGCGCGTCGCCGCGAGGCGTGGAGCCAGGGCGCCCGGCCGGGACCCGGCATCATCTCCTTCTCCGGCGGCATTCCGGACAGCGCGCTCTTTCCCACGGACGCCTTCCGCCGCGTGCTCAACCGGGTCATCCGCGAGGAAGGGCGTGAGCTCCTCCAGTACTACCCGTCGAGCGGCTACGCGCCGCTGCGGCAGTACCTCTCGGGCTATCTCCTCCGTTTCGGCCTCGAGGCGCGGCCGGAGGACATCCTGATCGTCAATGGCACGCAGCAAGGCTTCGATCTCGTGGCGCGCACGCTCCTGGATCCCGGTGACTTCGTGGCCATCGAACAACCGTCGTACCCGCGCGCCATGCAGGTCTTCCGGGCCTTCGGCGCCCAGCTCCTGCCCGTGCCGATGGCGGGGGGCGGCCTGTCCGTGGACCATCTCGAGCGGCTTCTCGAGCGCCAGGCGCCCAAGCTCCTCTACTGCCAGCCGAGCGCGCACAATCCCACCGGACTGACCATGCCCGCGGCGGCGCGGCGCCGGCTCCTCGACGTCGCCGCGCGGCACCGGCTGCCCATCGTGGAGGACGGCTTTGACGGCACGCTCTTCTATGGCGAGCGTCCGCCCGCGCCCCTCAAGGCCGCGGATGCTTCGGGGCAGGTGATCTACCTCGGGACCTTTTCCAAGATCCTTTTCCCGGGGCTGCGCCTCGGGTGGATCGTGGCCTCGCCGGAGCTCATCGAGCGCCTGGACATGGCCAAGCAGTTGGCGGACATCCACACGAGCCCGCTCATCCAGGCCGCGGTGTATCACTTCTGCCGGCAGCGCTTGCTCGATCGCCATCAGGCGCGAGTGCTGCGTGAGTACGCGCGACGGCGCGGGGCGCTCCTGGCCGCCCTCGGCCGACGCATGCCCGAAGGCGTCCGCTGGACGGAGACCCAGGGCGGGTTCTCGCTTTTCGTCGAGCTGCCTGAGGGCATGGAGACGACCGCGCTGCTGCCTCGCGCTGTCGAGCGCGGCGTGGCCTTCACGCCGGGCAACGCCTTCTTCGCCGACGGCGGGGGCGAGCGGACGTTGCGGCTGTCGTTCTCGGCGGTACCCTTCGCGCAGATCGAAGAGGGCGTGCGGCGCCTCGCCGACAGCATTCGCGAGCTCGGACGGCACCCGGAGCGGAGCGCCCGCGAGCGCGGGCCCGCCGTGCCCCTGGTCTGAGGGTCGACCCATGCCAGGGGTGAGCGGAGACGTGCCGATGGACTTCGAGACCCTTGCCGCGCGCGGCGGCCGCGACGTTCCCTCGGCCAGCCGACCGCTCACGGCGCCTATCTATCAGACCAATGTCTACGTCTTCGAAGACATGGACACGGTGGAGTCGGTCTGGGAGGGGAAGAAGTCGGGCTTCGTCTACGGCCGCTACGGGACCGCCAATCACATGATGCTGGAAGATCTGGTGGCGGGACTCGAGGGAGCCGAGGCCGCCGTCGCCTGCGCCTCAGGCATGGGCGCGACCACGGCGCTCCTCCTCGGGCTCTTCACCGCAGGCGATCACATCGTGTCCGCCCGCGATCTCTACGGCTCCACCACGGCATTTCTCGACGACGAGGGCCGCCGGCTCGGCATCGACACCGTCTTCGTCGACGCTACCGATCCTGCCCTCCTGCTGGGAGCGCTGCGGCCGAACACACGCGCCGTCTTCGTCGAGTCGCTCTCGAACCCCCTGCTGCGCATGGTCGATCTGGAGGCGGTCGCCGCGCCGCTCGCCGAGCGCGGCATCGAGCTCATCGTCGACTCCTCGCTGGCTTCGCCCGCCGTGATGCGCCCGCTCGAGTACGGGGCGACCATCGTGATGCACAGCCTGACCAAGTTCATCTCGGGGCATGGCGACGTCACGGGCGGCATTGTCCTGGGCAGCAAGGTGACCATGGACCGCGTGCGCGCCGCCATGATTCGCGCGGGGACGAACCTGGGTCCCTTCGACGCGTGGCTCGCCACGCGCGGGGCGCGGACCTTGAGCGTACGCGTGGAGAGGCAGTCCGCGAATGCCCTCGCCCTCGCCCGCTTCCTCGAGGCGCACCCGGCCGTCGAGCGCGTGTATTACCCTGGGCTCGACTCGCATCCGCAGCGCGCTCTCGCCAAGCGACAGATGCCCGGACCCACCGGAGCCATCCTCTCCCTGGATCTCAAGGGCGGAGCGCTGGCCGTCGAGCGTTTCATGAAGCGCTCGCGATTGATGGAGTTCGCCCCCAGCTTCGCCGATGTGGCGACCACCTGGACCTATCCCGCGAGAACCTCCCACCGCCGCGTGTCCGATGAGACGAAGCGAGAAATAGGCATTGGCGCGGGACTGATCCGCGTCTCGGTGGGGCTCGAGAAGGTCGAGGACCTCGTCGGCGACATGAAGGAGGCGCTGGCGTGACCCTCACGGCCGAGTGTACCCGCGTCCGCCCCGTCGTCCTCGAGGGCCGGCACGTGCGACTCGAGCCGCTGGAGCTCGGTCACGCGGGCGCGCTCCTGGCGGTGGCGGGCGGCCCTCGGGACACCTATGGCTTCACGGCCGTGCCTGCCGACGAGCCGGCCATGATCCGGTACATCGAGACGGCGCTCCGCGAGCAGGAAGCGGGCCGGGCGCTGCCCTTCGCCACCTTCGCCCGGGCCACGGGCCGCGTGGTCGGCAGCACGCGCTTCGGCAACATCGAGTTCTGGCCGTGGCCGCCGGGGAATCCGAATCAGCGCGGCGAAGACCGGCCGGATGCGGTGGAGATCGGCTGGACCTGGCTGGGGGCGGCGGCGCAGCGGACCGCCGTCAATACCGAGGCGAAGCTCCTCATGCTCACCCACGCCTTCGAGGGGTGGCGCGTCCACCGGGTGAGCCTCATGACCGACGCGCGCAACGAGCGCTCGCGCAACGCTATCCTGCGGCTGGGCGCGCGATTCGACGGGATCCTCCGGGGCCAGCGGCCCGCATCGGACGGAGGCATCAGGGACACCGCGGCCTTTTCGATCCTGGAATCCGAATGGCCGATGATCAGGCGGCAGCTTCAATCACGATTGGACCAATGAAAGGAGATTCTCGTATGGAAGTCGGAACGCTGAGGCTCAAGGTAGGGCTCGCCGAGATGCTCAAAGGCGGGGTGATCATGGACGTGACCAATGCCGAGCAGGCCAAGATCGCCGAGGACGCCGGCGCCGTCGCCGTCATGGCCCTCGAGCGGGTGCCATCGGACATCCGCAAGGACGGCGGGGTGGCCCGCATGTCGCCCGTGAAGAAGATCAAGGAGATCCAGCAGACGGTCTCCATCCCCGTCATGGCCAAGTGCCGCATCGGACACTTCGTCGAGGCGCAGATCCTCGAAGCGCTGGGCGTGGATTTCATCGATGAGTCCGAAGTGCTGACCCCGGCCGACGAGCATTTCCACGTCGACAAGTTCGCCTTCAAGGTGCCCTTTGTCTGTGGCTGCCGCGATCTCGGCGAGGCCCTCCGCCGCATCGGAGAGGGCGCGGCCATGATCCGCACCAAGGGCGAGGCGGGCTCGGGCAATATCGTCGAGGCCGTGCGCCACATGCGCTCCGTCGTCTCGGGCATACGCCGGCTCAAGGCGCTGGGCCCCGAGGAGCTGATGGCCGAAGCCAAGAACCTGGGCGCGCCCTACGAGTTGCTGCGCTGGGTCGCCGAGCACGGCAAGCTGCCCGTGCCCAACTTCTCCGCCGGCGGCATCGCCACCCCGGCCGACGCGGCCCTCATGATGCAGCTCGGCGCCGAGGCCGTCTTCGTCGGATCGGGCATCTTCAAGTCCGCCGACCCGGCCGCGCGGGCCAAGGCCGTCGTCCAGGCCACGACCCACTTCAAGAATCCCGACATCCTGGTCAAGGTGTCCGAGGACCTCGGCGAGGCCATGCCCGGGATTGAAACCTCCAAGCTCAAGGAGTCCGACCTGCTGCAGACCCGCGGCTGGTAATTCCTCTCGACGCCCGGCGGAGTCCTTCGGGACCCGCCGGGCTGGAGACACTCCATGGGTATCCTGACCGAGGACATGAAGCGCACGGTGCGCGAGCAGCGGCTCGCCTATGTCGCGAGCGTCTGCCCCGACGGCACGCCGAACCTCTCGCCCAAGGCGACCACCACCGTGTGGGACGACGACCATCTCGTCTATCTGGATATCCGCTCGCCCCAGACGCGCGAGAACGTGCTGGGCAATCCTTCCGTCGAGGTCAACGTCGTGGATCCCGTCGCGCGCAAGGGCTATCGCTTCAAGGGCCGAGCGACGGTCCTCACGGGCGGACCGCTCTTCGAGGACGTGCTCGCCTTTTACCACGGTCGGGGTCGGAAAGAGGAGTATAGCCCGGAGGCCGTGGTGCTCATCCGCGTCGAGCGGGCACGGCCGCTCGTCTCACCCGCCTATGACCGCGGGCGCACCGAGGAGGATGTGCGCGCGGAGTTCTACGCGTACTACGATGCCCTCAATCGACCCAAGGTCGGGACGGCCGCATGAAGCTAGGCGTCCTCGCCCTCCAGGGCGATTTCGACATGCACGGCAAGGCGCTGGATCGGATCGGCGTCGAGAGCGCCGAGGTGCGACTGCCCGACCAGCTCGACGATGTGGCCGGGCTCATCATGCCGGGGGGCGAGAGCACGACCCTCCTCAAGCTCATGGATACCTGGGAGTTCATCCCTGCCCTGAAGAAGTTCCACGACTCCGGGCGACCCATCTTCGGCACCTGCGCGGGCCTCATTCTCCTCGCGCGCGAGGTCGAGCGCCCGCAGCAGTTTTCGCTGGGCTTCATCGACATCACGGCCGAGCGCAACGCGTATGGCCGCCAGAAGGAGAGCTTCGAGACCGAGGGGCCTGCCGATCTGGGGCAGGGGACGCGGCCGATCAAGATGATCTTCATTCGGGCCCCGCGCATCCGACGTTTCGGCCCGGGCGTGACTCCGCTCGTCAGCCACAACGGGGAATGCGTGATGGCCCGGCAGGGGAATGTCCTGGTCGCGGCCTTTCATCCCGAGCTGACAGACGATACCGCCGTACACCGCTACTTTGCCGACATGGTGCGGGCTGCCTCGACGCGCTAGCGGCCACGCCCCGCTCTCTCTGACGCACCGCGGCGAGCCCGGGTCTTCGAGATTGACAGCCCCTGGGGCACGGAGCATAGTCTGGTCTGACCAACAGACCGCCCGAGTCCGACACAACCGGCGGGACAGCTCACGCCGAGGAGGAGCGTATGGCCCACTTCACCTGCGAGGTCGTCTATCGCGGTATCTTCCAGAAGAACCTCGCCGCCCGCATCTGCCGCGGCATCGTGCTCTCGGCGCGCAAGGCCGGCCGGTGGGGCATCGCCTTCGGCCGCTACGGTGACAGCCCCCAGCGCAATGGCATCCCCGCCAAGGATTTCGCCATCGTGGCGGACACACAGGAAGAGCTCGAGCAGAACATGGCCCGCTACGAGCCCAAGGAGGTCGATGTCACCATCTGCGTGGACGACACGCTGTCCAAGGGCGTCGAGTCCTGGGCGTGGTACGGGCTCCAGCCGATCAACCGGCTGACCGTCCCCAATGGCACGGTCCTCATGACCTCGCTCCAGAGCCCCGCGGATCTGCTCAAGGACATCCACAAGAAGGAAGCCCCCTACAACCTGGCCCTGATCCCTGCCAAGGCCTCCTTCTCCGGGCTCTGGGTCTACAAAGAGGACCACACTGAGGCGCGGATCCTTGGCGCCCTCGCCAAGATCCAGCCCGGGTTCCTGTCCCTGGACGCCGTCTGCGCGGCCATCCAAGAGGCCGAGTGGGGCTCCGAGCTCAAGGCGGCCTCGGCGCGCAAGGCCTTCGAGCGACTCGAGAGCCGCCCAGTCAAGATCACCGAGGGCAATGCCGAGACGCCGTTCTCCTTCGAGAAGCCGAAGTGGTGGGAGATGCGCGAGGGCGTCAGCATCCCCGCCATCCCTATCGGCAAGCCCATGGAAGGCGGCAAGGGCTATGTCCCCGAGCGCAATCCGTACTTCAAGAAGTTCACCACGCGCACGATGCGCCCGGTCATCGACTTCGACAAGTGCGTGAAGTGCACGCTCTGCTGGCTCCAGTGCCCGGACTCGTGCTTCGACGTGACCCCAGACGGGCTCTACGACGCCAACATGGAGTCCTGCTGCGGCTGCGGGGTCTGCGAGGCCGTCTGCCCGGCCAAGGACTGCGTCACCATGGTTCGGGAGGACGCGTTCGAGGACAATGCCAGCCAGTGGGAGATGTGGCGGCGCGACAAGCCAGCCTACATGACCTGGATGGGAGACAAGATCGCCTCCAAGCAGCACGTGGTGCGCTCGCACGGCTTCCGCTTCCGCGGGCAGTATGAGGAGGAGATCAAGCAGTCTCTGGACCAGGGCGGCACCGAGATCACGGCAGGCATCCCCGGCGAGAACGCCGTGGGCAAGCAACGCTAGAGACCCGGGAGGATATCGCGATGGCAGTGGAGACCAAGACACCCGCGCCGGGCACCATGGCAACCGACGACCGGGAGATGCTCATCTCGGGCAGCGAGGCCTGCGCCGAAGCGCTGACCCTGGCCGACCTCGACGTGGTGACGGCCTATCCGATCCGGCCCTACGACACGGTGATGCAGGCCATCGCCAAGAAGATCGCCAACGGCCAGCTGGAGGCGGAGTACATCGTGGCCGAGGGTGAGCACAGCCAGTTCGAGATCGTCAAGCATGCCTCGACGGTGGGAGCGCGCGTCTTCTGCGGCTCCTCGGGCGTGGGCTGGATGTACGCGATGGAGTGCCTCACGGTGACGCCGCCGTTGCGCGTCCCCATGGTGTGCATGGTCGGCAACCGCGCCCTCGACGACCCCGGCGCCTTCGGCGTCGAGCACAACGACGCCCTGACCGTGCGCGACCTCGGGTGGTTGCTCATCTGGGTGGACACGGCCCAGGAGATGCTGGACACTACCTTGCTCGCCTATCGCATCGCGGAAGACCGGCGAGTGTTCCTGCCCATCGCCATCTCCGCCGACGGAGCGTTCCTCACGCACTCGCAGGCCATCGTGCAGGTGCCCACGAGGGCCAAGGTGGACAAGTTCCTGCCGCCCTACAATCGTGGCGATCTGCAGTTGCACCCGGACAACCCGATCACCGTGGCCCCGCAGGCCAACGAGGACTGGGTCATCGAGATCCGGCGCCAGAACAATGAGGCGATGAACCGCGCCTACACCGTCATCGAGGAGGCCTACGCGGACTTCCGCAAGACCTTTGGGCGCGGCCCCGAGAACCCGTGGTTCGAGGAGTACATGACGGAGGACGCCGAGGTCATCCTGATGGGGATGGGCACGATCTCGCTGCCCTTCAAGGTCGGCATCCGGAACATGCGCGCCAAGGGGATGAAGGTGGGGCTCATTCGTCCGCGGTGGTTCCGACCTTTCCCCACGGAGAAGATGGTGGCTGCGCTCCAGGGCGCCAAGGCCATCGGCGTCATCGACCGGGACTACTCCTTCGGCTCGCCTTTCGGGTCCGGGGTGGTCGCCAACGAGATCCGGGCCGCCATGTACAATGCCGACAAGCGTCCCCCGCTCCTGTCCTTCATCTGCGGGCTGGGCGGCCGCGAGGTGACGCTCGAAGATGTCTACAAGGCGACCGACCTTTGCTTCGAGGCCGCCAAGTCAGGGAAGTCCCCCCTCAAGACGCAGTGGCTCGGCGTACGGGAATAGGGAGAACAGACATGGCTGAAGTCTTCGCCAACGCGACGCAGATTCTCGAACCTTTCCGTGGTGTTAAGAAGGTCACCATCGAGGAGTACTTCACCTCGGGACACCGCACGTGCCAGGGGTGCGAGTCGGCCCTGGTCATGAAACTCATGGTCAAGGCAGCGGGGCCCCGAACCATCGTTCTGGGCGCGACGGGGTGCATGTACGTCGCCAATACGACGTACTACACGACGCCCTGGGTGGTGCCCTGGATGCACACCCAGCTCGGCTCCTCGGGCTCGGCCGCGCTCGGCACGGCGGCGGGTCTCAAGGCGCTCATGAAGAAGGGCAAGATGAAGTCCGAGCCCATCAACGTCATCGCCTTCTGCGGCGACGGGGGCGGGGCGGACATGGGCCTGGGGGCCATCTCGGCCACCCTGACGCACAAGGAATACAACTCGCTCATCCTGATGTACGACAACGAGTCGTACGCCAACACGGACATCCAGCTCTCGGGCTCGACGCCCTATGGCGCGAATACGACCTTCAGCCCCCCGGGCAAGGTGCGCCGTCTCATCCACACGCGGTGGAAGAAGAACACGGCGGCCATGCTGGCGGCCGGCCACACCGAATGTCGCTACGTCGGCACCGTCTGCGCTTCGTACGCCGTCGAGATGATGAACAAGGTCCGCAAGGCCCTATCGATCGGCGGCCCGACCTTCATTCACTCGCTCGATCCGTGCCCCAAGGGCTGGGACTACGACCCGATGCTCAGCCACGAGCTGGGCGAGCTGGCCGTCGAATGTGGCGTCTTTCCGCTCTACGAGGTCGAGGATGGCGTGGTGCGCCACTACGGCAAGACCAAGGCCATCGTGGAGGGTCGGCCGCGGAAGCCCGTGCGCGAGTACCTGCTCAAGCAGGGCCGCTTCGCCCACTTCACCGAGGAAGACCTCGAGTACTTCCAGGCCAAGGTGGACGAGATGTGGAACGAGTGGGAGATCCCGGGTGTTATCCCGTTCAAGAAGGCCCCGGCCGGCAAGTAGCCCGCCGCGATTCATCCATCGAGGGCCGGGCCGCGGCCTTGAGCCGTGTCCGGCCCTCGTCATGTGCTGCGCCGTCCCGTCCGGACGTATGTCTCGGTGAGCTGGCCGCCCCATCTTCGAGCCTGATGACTCCGTGCGGAGGGTACGACATGACACGTCAATGGCGACGCTTGATCGGACTGATGCTCGTTGGTGCGCTGACCGCGGGGGCGCCCGCCGCTCACGCGGCCTGGCAGCCGACCAAGCCCATCGAATTCGTCATTCCGGCCGGAACGGGCGGCGGCGCGGACCAGATGGCGCGCCTCATCGCCGGCCTTGCCGAGAAGCACAAGCTCACGCCGCGGCCCATCATCGCTGTCAACAAGTCGGGCGGTGCGGGTGCCGAGGGATTCCTTCACGTCAAGGGCAAGAAGGGTGACGCCCACACCATCGTCATCACGTTGTCTAACCTCTTCACGACGCCGCTGCACACGGGCATCCCGGTCAGCTGGAAGGATCTGACGCCCGTGGCCCGGGTGGCCCTCGACCAGTTCATCCTCTGGGTCAATGCCGAGACGCCCTACAAGACGGCGCGTGAATACCTCGCGGCCGTCAAGGAAAAGAACGGCACCATGAAGATGGGGGGCACGGGCTCGGCGCAGGAAGACCAGATCATCACGATCCTGCTCGAGCAGGCGCAGGGGGTGAAGTTCACCTACGTGCCCTTCAAGGGCGGGGGCGAGGTCTGTGTCAACCTGGTCGGCAAGCACGTGGACTCCACGGTCAACAACCCGATCGAGTGCGTGAGCCACTGGAAGGCGGGCCGCGTCCGCCCGCTTGCCGTCTTCGACTCCGCCCGAATCCCGGTGGCCGAGTGGAAGGATATCCCCACGATCAAGGAGGCGCTCGGCGCCGACATCACCTACCTGATGCTGCGCGGCGTTTTCGGCCCTCCCGACATGCCCAAGGAAGCCGTGGCCTGGTACCAGGATCTTCTGAAGAAAGTCGCCGAGACTCCGGAGTTCAAGGACTACATGCAGCAAGGGGCGCTCAAGTCCGCCTGGCTCGTGGGGCCCGAGTTCAATACCTGGCTCGAGCGCGAGGATCAAGCGCACCGCGACCTCATGACCAAGGGCGGGCTGCTGAAGAAGTAGCCGACATGCGCGCCGCGGACCTCACGACGGCGGCGGTGCTGATCGCGGGCGGAATGCTCGTGATCTGGGACTCGGTGCGCATCGGCATCGGCTGGGGCACCGACGGGCCCAAGAGCGGCTTCTTTCCGTTCTGGCTCGGCGTCCTCATGATCGCGGCCTGCCTCGTCATCGCGGCGCAGGCTCTCAGGCGCGCGGACCGTACGCTCTTCGTCCGGCGTGGGGCCATCGCGCCCGTTCTCAAGGTGCTGCTGCCGGCCACGGCCTTCGTCCTCGTCACACCCTGGATCGGCCTCTACGTCGCCACGACGCTGTACATGGCCTCCTACATGCGCTGGATCGGGCGGCACTCCTGGCCGTCTGTGGTGGTCGTCAGCGTGGCAGTCTCGGCCGTGACCTTCTATGTCTTCGAGATCTGGTTCCTCGTGCCCATGCCCAAGGGCCCCTTGGAAGCCTGGCTGGGCTACTAGCGGATGGGCCTCGAGAACCTGCTGCTGGGCTTCCAGGTCGCGCTCCAGCCGCACAACCTCCTTCTCGCCGTCATCGGCATCGCCCTCGGCACCATCATCGGCGTGCTCCCGGGCCTGGGGGGCGCCAACGGCGTGGCCATCCTGCTGCCCCTGACCTTCTCCATGCCGCCGACCTCGGCCATCATCCTGCTCACGAGTCTCTACTGGGGCGCGCTCTTCGGGGGCGCCATCACGTCGATCCTCTTCAATATCCCGGGCGAGCCCTGGTCGGTGGCCACGACCTTCGACGGCTACCCCATGGCGCGGAACGGGCAGGGAGGACAGGCGCTGACCGCCGCCTTCACCTCTTCCTTCGTCGGCGCACTCTTCTCCGTGGTCCTCATCACCCTCTTCGCGCCGCTCCTGGCCGAGGTGGCCCTCAAGTTCGGTCCGCCGGAGTTCTTCGCGATCCAGCTCCTGACCTTCTCGTCCTTCGTCGGGCTCGGGGGCGGCAGCGCCATGAAGTCGCTCGTGTCCATCCTCATCGGCTTCATCATGGCCGCGGTCGGGCTCGACATCGTGACCGGCACGCTGCGGATGACCTTCGGCTTCACCGATCTCATGAAGGGGTTCGACTTCATCGTGGCGGTGATCGGCCTCTTCGGCATCGGGGAGATCCTGCTGACCGTGGAGGAGGGCCTCGCCTTCCGCGGCGTGTCGGCGAGCATGCATCCCCGCGTCGTGTGGCAGACGTGGCGCGAGCTGCCGAAATACTGGCGTACGTTCATCCGGAGCGCCGTCATCGGGTTCTGGATGGGCTTCAAGCCCGGCGGCGCCACGCCCGCGTCCTTCATGAGCTATGCCTTCGCGAAGCGGTTCTCGCGCCACCCCGAGCAGTTCGGGCGGGGGACGATCGAGGGCGTGGTGGCTCCCGAGACGGCGGCCCACGCGGCGGGGGGCGCCTCGCTGCTGCCCATGATCACCCTCGGCATCCCGGGCAGCCCCACCGCGGCGGTGATGCTGGGGGGGCTCATCATCTGGGGGCTCCAGCCGGGCCCGATGCTCTTCAAGGAGCGCCCGGACTTCGTCTGGGGGCTCATCGCGAGCATGTACACGGGCAACGTGATCGGCGTGATCATGGTCCTCGCGTTCGTCCCGCTCTTCGCGGCGATCCTGCGCATCCCGTTCCCGATCCTCACGCCCGTCATCGTCTCGATCTGCGCGGTCGGGGCGTACTCGGTGCACAGCAGCATGGTCGACGTGTGGTACATGGTGGGCTTTGGGGTCGTGGGCTACGTGTTCAAGAAGCTCGACTACCCCCTCGCGCCCTTCGTGCTCGCGCTCGTGCTGGGCGATCTCGC
>DASYTI010000054.1 GCA_036002485.1 Candidatus Methylomirabilota bacterium
TCGGCATCGTGGGCACGAGCGGCGCGGGCAAGTCCACCGTGGCCCGCCTCCTCCTCCGCTTCTACGATCCGGAGCGCGGCCGCGTCATGATCGGCGGCCACGACATCCGCGATCTCACCCTCGATCAGCTCCGCGGCCTCATCGCGGTGGTCAGCCAGGACACCTATCTCTTCCACGGAACCGTGGAGCAGAACCTCCGCATGGGCAAGCCCGACGCCACCCCGGCCGAGCTCCAGGCCGCGGCCCGCGCCGCCAACGCCGAGGAGTTCATCGTGCGCTTGCCCCAGGGCTACGACACCGTCGTGGGTGAGCGGGGCGTGCGGCTCTCGGGAGGCCAGCGCCAGCGCGTCGCCATCGCGCGCGCCCTCCTGCGCGATGCGCCCATCCTCATCCTGGACGAGGCCCTCTCCGCCGTCGACGCCGAGAGCGAAGCGGTGATCCAGGAGGCTCTCGACCGGCTCATGGAGGGGCGCACCACCCTGATCTTCGCCCACCGGCTCTCGAGCGTCATCGGGGCCGATCGCATTCTCGTCCTCGACGAGGGCCGCATCGTGGAGAGCGGCAGCCATGCCGAGCTCATGGGGCGTGCCGGCACCTATCACCGGCTCATGGCCGCGCAGGCGCAGGACGGGGCCGGCCGCGCCGAGCCGCTCGTCGCGCTGGACACGGCGTCGGGGCCGGCCGCGGGCGAGGATGAATCATCGGCCCTGGCGGACTTCGAGCCGACGGATGCGATTCTGCGCGCGCAGGGCATGGGCTGGGGGCAGCTCATCCGCGTTCTGCTCGGCATGGTCGCGGGCTACCGCGCCCGGCTCATCACGACCTTCGTGCTTGGCGTGTCGCGCGTGATCGCGCTGATCGGGGTGGGCGTGCTGAGCGCGCTCATCGTGCGCGCGGTGAAAAACGGCGCGCCGTTCGGCGGACTGCTGATCGCGCTGGCCCTTGCCGCGCCGCTGGCCGGCGTCCTGCACTGGCTCGAATCGTGGCTCGCCCATGACATGGCCTATCGCCTGCTCGCCGACATGCGCCTCGACATGTTCCGCAAGCTCGACGCGCTGGCCCCGGCCTATCTCACGCGGCGGCGCACGGGGGATCTGGTGGGCGTGGCCACCCATGACGTGGAGCTGATCGAGTACTTCTTCGCCCACACGATCACGCCCGCCTTCGTGGCCGTGCTCGTGCCCGTGGGCGTCCTCGTGGTGCTGGCGGGCTTCGGCTGGCCCCTGGCCCTGGCCCTGCTGCCCTTCCTGGCCTGGGCCGCCCTCACGCCCGTGCTCGGGCGCTCGCGCATCGACCGGCTCGGATCCCGCGCGCGCGAAGTCTCCGGCGATCTCACCGCGCACGCCGTGGATTCGGTCCAGGGGCTCGGCGAGATCGTCGCCTTCCGGCAGGTGCGCGCGCGCGGCGAGGAGTTTGCCGCCAAGGCGCGGGAGTATTTCCGCGTGCGCATGCCTTTCCTCCACGACCTGACCCTGCAGACCTCGCTGCAGGAGATCGCGACGGGGATCGGCGGGCTCGCCGTCGTCGTGGTGGGGGCGGCGCTGGCCGCGGGGGGCCGACTCGACGCGGCCATTCTGCCGTTGCTTACGCTTCTGGCGATGTCCGCCTTCATTCCCGTGTGGGAGATCGCCCAGGTGGGCCGCCAGCTCGCCGACACGCTGGGCGCCGCGCGGCGGGTGCACGCGGTGCATGCCGAGCGAGTGCTGGTGGCGGACGGCGCCGGTGTGGACGGCGCGATTCCTGGCGGGCCAGCCCTCGAGATGTCACAGGTCACCTTCACCTATCCCGGCCGCCGGCGCCCCGCGCTCACCGAGGTGTCGTTTGCCGTCCCGCGCGGGAGCACGGTGGCGCTCGTGGGCCCCTCCGGCGCCGGCAAGACCACCATCGCCAGTCTCTTCCTCAGGTTCTGGGATCCCGACGTGGGCTCGGTCCGGCTGGACGGTCACGATCTGAGAGAGTTCGGACTCGACGAGCTGCGCCGCCGGGTGGCCCTGGTGGCGCAGGACACCTATCTCTTCAACGACACGCTGCGGAACAATATCCTGCTCGCCCGTCCGGAGGCGTCCGAGACAGAGGTGACGGCGGCCGTGGAGCAGGCCGCCCTCACCGACTTCATGGCCTCGCTGCCCGATGGCCTCGCCACGATCGTGGGCGAGCGCGGCGCCCAGCTCTCCGGCGGTCAGCGTCAGCGCGTGGCCATCGCCCGCGCCTTTCTCAAGGACGCGCCCGTCTTGATCCTCGACGAGGCGACCTCGCACCTGGACGCGGTCAGCGAGCAGGCGGTGCGCGGGGCGCTCGACCTCCTGGCTCGCAACCGCACGACCCTGGTCATCGCGCACCGCCTCTCCACGGTGCGCAACGCCGACCGCATCATCGTGCTGGAGGACGGGCAGGTGGCAGAGATCGGCGCCCATCGCGATCTTCTCGCCAAGGGCGGCCTCTACGCGCATCTCGTCTCCCGCCAGCTCGCGAGCGCCTCCGGCGTCTCCGCCTGACACCTCTCCCCCTCATTTACTCAGCTTTCGCCTCGCCGCTCGAGGCGAGCGTCTCATCTCGAACGGCGGCCCTCTCCCCCGAGGCGGGGGAGAGGGATAGAAACAAGGGCATGCGGCTCTCTCTTCACATCCCTCTCCCCCATCGGGGGAGAGGGCAGGGTGAGGGGGCAGCTGCGCACGGGCCCGATTGCAATCGCTGGGCGGGTCGCCCACAATTCCCGTCATGGCGGGCACGCACACCACGACCGAGCAGAAGGCGCTCGAGCTCAATCTCGATCGGGCCAAGTACGGCACCATCGCCGAGATCGGGGCGGGGCAGGAGGTGGCGGGCTGGCTCTTCCACGTGGGCGGCGCCGCCGGCACCATCGCCAAGACCATCTCCGCCTACGACATGGCAGTCAGCGATGCCCTCTACGGCCCCACCAAGCGCTATGTCAGCCGCGAGCGGCTCGAGTCCATGCTCGCGCGCGAGTTCGACCTGCTCGTGCAGACGCTCGGGCCCGGCCGTGGCGCCACCACCGCCTTCTTCGCCTTCGCCGACACCGTGGCCACGCGCAGCTTCAAGCACCACGACGACGGCCGCGGCTGGGTCGGCATCCGCTTCCAGCATCAGCCCCTGGCCGAGCCGTCCGAGGCCATCGTCTACGTCACCCTGCACGACCGCACCGCCATCGCCCAGCAGGAGGCGCTCGGCGTCCTCGGCATCAACCTGATCCACGGGGCGCTCTTCCGCCATGGCGATCCCGCCGGGCTCATCGGCGCGCTCCTGGACGAGCTCTCGCGCGAGCGCCTCGACGTGGACATGATCAAGCTCTCCGGGCCCGCCTTCCTCGGCGTGGACAACCGGCTGATGAGCCTGCAGCTCGTCGAGCAGGATCTTACGGACGCCGCCATGTTCACGGCGGCAGGGGAAGTCGTCCAGCCCTCCGAGGTGCTCTACAAGAAGCCCATCCTGATCGAGCGCGGCAGCTTCCGGCCCATCACCAAGCTCACCCTCGACCTGGTCGAGCGCGCGCGGGCACGCTTCCTGCGAGAGACGAGCGTGTCGGGCCAGGAGCCGGTGGTCCTCATGGAGATGACGCTCCGCAATCTGACCTCGCCGTCAGGGATCGACCACGCCGATTTTCTCGCGCGGGCGGATATCCTGGGCGCTCTCGGTCTCAACGTGCTGATCTCGCGCTTCGAGCAGTACTACCACGTGTCCGAGTACCTCACCCGCTTCACCGATCAGATGATCGGCATCGCCGTCGGCATGCCGAGCGTGCAGGAGATCTCCCAGGACAAGTACTACACCGATCTGGGCGGCGGGCTCCTCGAGGCGGCGGGGCGGCTCTTCAAGCGCTCGGTCAAGATGTACGTTTACCCGACGCAGGATCCGTCCACGGGCCAGCTCGTCACGGTGACGAGCGGGGGGACGCCGCCCCTCTGGCGTCACCTGCGCGAGCTTCTTCTCGAGAGCGGCCGGCTCGAGGCCATCGAGGAGTTCGACGCGAGCTCGCTGTCGATTTACCCTCCGGACGTGCTGGCGCGCATCCAGAAGGGCGATCCCTCTTGGGAAACCATGGTGCCGGCACCGGCGGCCGAGGCCATCAAGGCCAAGCGCCTCTTCGGCTACACGCCGCCTCGCTAGATGTCGCTAGGGGTCAGGTCTCACAAAACGACATTTGTCGGACGCTCCCTCCCGGTCCGTAACACAGAACGCAGCTTGACTCAGGCGGTGGTGTGCCACATTCTTCCGCCACCGACCGCGGACCTCGACCGCTCCGGGTGCCGAGGAGAGGGAATGTTACGACTGAGCTGTTGTGACCAACGGGCCGTGCTGGACTGCCTGCGGACGACGATCCTGCCACCGCTACCGAGTCTTCCTGTTCCCGGCCGTGACGATGCCTGGGCGTTCTCGCGGCCCGGATGGCTCGAGGGAGGCAAGAAAGGCCGCGCGCACGACCTGAGTGAACCAGCGGCCGGAGGGTGCCTCGAGAAAGGTGACATAGCGACCGAGCTCAGCGTCGCTCAGGTCACGATACGTGAACAGGAGCGAGGTCATGATACGCAGCCGGTAACCTTCGTCGATGGCGGGACCAGCCGCCTGCCCATCCAGGCCGAGCCGGCCTAGGAGGCTGGGCGGGACCAGAGGCGTCATGATTCTTCGAAGCGCGGCCACGGCCGCCACCGCCACGGTGGCCGAGCTGTCCGTGACCTCGCCCGCGCGTTCGAGGCGATGAATCAAGGCGAGACGAGTCGGGGTCGGCGGGGTAGAGGGAAGCCGATTGACGAAGGCGGTCAGCTCGTCAAGCTGGTCAGGCCTCGAGGAGGCGCCCTCGAGAGCGACGATGCGCTGGGAGAGCGGGCTGCGAAGCCAGCTCAGAAGTATGGCAGCCTGAGGTTGGCCGAGGTGTCGGGTCAAGGATTGGTGCATGTTGCGCCGGAGCATGTCGGCGTTGAACCGTTGCGCCACCAGGCTGGCGGCCCCCGGTGGCGGCTGGACCCCCAAGCTCATCCACCTTTCGAATTCACCTTGGATGATTGCCGCCACCTGCGCGACCTGCACGTCAATACCGGACAGGCGCATCACTTCCACCGTGACGCTTTCCAATCGAGCTGGGCCAGTGCCTTCCAAGACCTTGGGGACGTCTGGGGCCTCGGCGGGCAGAGATCTCTGCGGCTTCGAGTCGGCAGCCGGTCCGACGTGCTGCGGGTTCACCTGGCCTTGATGGGCCTCGAACCGGTACACGTTGTCGCTGTAGTTGATGACCCCGTCACTGTCGACCCACCGATAGATTGCCGCCGAACCTGGATCCGGCGCACTGAGCACGACGAGCAGGGCTAGGGCCAAGACCGAGGGGCGTGTCACCGACTGCCTCGTGCCTGGGAGACGGGGAGGACCAGCCGGTCGAGCGCCGCGGCCCGCTCGAACTGCCGGGCCTCTCGCAAAGAGGCCACCACCTCTTTGAGAAGCGCCCGATCGTTTGGATGGTACCGGGCGTAGCTGGCGGTGTGGGCGGCGGCTTCAGCCCAGCGTTGGTCCCGGAGCAGCATCGCGATGAGCCGCTTGCGGGGCGCGGCGGCCGACGGCGCCGCGGCGACCAGCGGCTCCATTTCGTGGTCGAAGTCGAGGCGCATACTCTCCACCCATGGCAGCCCGAAGAACCCCGGACGGATCCGCACACGAACCGGCTGACCCTCGTTCAGGAGCGTCGGGACGACCAGGTCGCGCTCGGGAAAAATAACCACGCGCTTCAGCCGCTCCGGGGCCTCCCACGAGCGTACATCCGCCCACCACAAGCCCGTCCCCGACGCACCCCACAAGCGGATGATCTCGCTCGGATGCTCGGTGGCGTCGGCCCGGTCGAGCGTTCCGTTGAAGGTGAGGATCATGGCCAGCGCGCAATAGAGCCCGGTGACGACAACGACGGCCCGATCCCCGACAGTCACCACTCGCTCGACGAGGCGCCAACGCGCGACGGCCCAATCGAGGACACGCATGACCCGGACAGCGATCAACCCGGTGAGGCCGAGCACAAACAGGCCGAAGAGCGCTTGCCCGGACAGCCGCCCAAGAATGGTGAGCCACGTCTTGAGCACCGGCATCCCGACGATCACGGATGCGATGAGTCCCAGCACCGGAGCGAAGACGTTCAGGATCATGAGGTTGAGAACCACGAGGGGCGCAAACCGCGCCGCGATCTCGAGCATGTGTGCGGCCACCGACGACGGCGTCGCGTTTGACACCCGGCGCACCAGCAGCGCGGCATCCAAGACCAGCAGGCCCATCCCGACCAAGACGGCCAGGGCAAGGTAGCGGTTCGAGGCCCGGTATGTCCCCGCCACCATGGCGAACCAGAACGTCAGGACGCAGAGCAGGAACATGGAGAGCACGCGCAGACGCAGGAGCCGCCGCGCCGCCCGATCGACCGCGCCGCTCATGGCCCTTCTCCGCGGCGCCCCCGCAGGGCCCGTGCGCGCTGGGCATGTTGCCGGGCCCCGGCATCATCACCCAGCAGGGCCAGGGCCTTGGCCAGCCGCACATGGGCCTCCGCGTTGCTGCCGTCGAGCGCGATGACCTGCTGCATGCGCGTGGCCATGCCGAGGGGATCACCGAGCCTGGTGACGAGGATGCGCTCGAGGTCGCGCAGGTAGAACGGGTCGGTGGGCGCGGCCTCGAAGGCCCTGGTGATCATCTGATATTGCAGGAGGGGGTCGCCCAGCTTGTCCGCCTCCACGGCGAGCCAGCGCAGGGCTTCCGCGTGACGAGGATCCGCGACGATGGCCTGCCCCATCGCGCGCCGCGCCGCCTCGTACTCTCCGCGCTTGTCGTGCACGATCCCGAGCGTGAGATAGGCATCGGCGGAGCGATCACCCGCGGCGATGGCTTCCTGCGCGTAGCGCATGGCGGTCAGACCCTGGCGCTCATCAAAGATGCGGAGATAGCGGTGCAGGTGTGCGAGCAGACAGAGGGGTCGCTGCCCTGGCGGCCGCTCCCGGAGCTCACCGGCCAGCTCCATGATGCGGTAGAGGATGGTGTCGCGCCCTCCAGCGGAGTTGGCGCGAAGCGCGCGATTGAGGCTCTGGATCGCCGAGCCGGTGTCGCCTGTGCGCGCCAGGGCGACGGCACCCAAATAGAGGGCGTCCACGTGGTCAGGGTGCCGGTGAAGGACCGCCGCGAATGTCTTGACGGCCTCGCTCGGCTTCCCTCGCTCGAGCGCGAGCTCGGCAAGCGTGATCTGGGGTTCGAGGGCAGAAGGCACGAGGGCCAGCGTGGTCCGTGCCCGGCGCTCCGCCTCGTCTACCTCGCCTATCCGGAAGGCCCAGTAGCCGGCAGGATCGTACAGATACGGCAGGGACAGCTGGCCCTTCAAGCCTGCACGATAGGCGCGAGCGGCGTCCCGATAGTTCCCGGCCAGATAGTGCGCCAACGCGCGAGGGCCCGTGCGGGAGACCTGGAAGAGCTCTGAGCTGAGCTGGCTCAGGTGCCAGTAGGCGACGAGCCAGAGGAGCATCAGGACGGCGGCGACTATGACGGTGGGGCGAATCCGCATCGGGGACGGGCGTGAGCTGGCGGACCGGTCCACGGTGGGTGGCGCTGCACACGCTGTGCCATGCGCGAACCCGCCCAAGCGGGGCCTTCCACTCGTTTTGGCGTTGCTCGCGCGTCACCGCGGTGACGAATTACGACGATGCGCCCCCCAAGATTGACACCTTGACATGCCTCAGAACGCATCATGCGACGGTGACGGGCGGCGAAAGTTTGACTTGAGCGAGAGGCGTTGACCATAGTGGCTCCATGGAGAGCGACATCCCGCGACCAGATGACGGGTCGTCGTTCTTCAGAAAACCCTCGGCGGGGGCGGCGGTATCCCCGATGGGTAGCGCGGTCGATCCACGCAGTCCATTCGACTCTCCTCGCCCACCGGCGTCACCACCGGCGCCACCCTCATCGCTACCTCGCACGCCCTCACGAATCGCAGAATCATCCAGTACGCCGGCGGTCCGGCAGCCGAGCTTCCGCGGGGAGGCCGGGACGCTTTTCGGGATCCACATCGTCAACGTGCTCTTCACCCTCGGCACCCTAGGCCTCTACTACTTCTGGGCCAAGACGCGGACACGGCGGTTCCTCTTCAGCCAGACCGAGTTTGCCGGCGACCGATTCGCCTATCACGGTACCGGCCGAGAGCTCTTGATCGGGACGGTGAAGGCCCTCCTGGTCTTCGGCGTGCCCCTGCTGGCGCTGCATGTGATTCGGGAGCGGATCGAGGTCCCCACCGCCGTCAAGATTGCCGTCGGACTCGTATCCTCGGCGGTGGGCTTCAGCTTCGTACCCGTGGCGATCGTGGGCGCTCGCCGCTATCGGCTCAGCCGAACGTCCTGGCGGGGCGTTCGCTTCTCCTTCCATGGGCGGACGTGGCCGCTGATGAAGATCTTCATCCGCGGCACCCTGCTCAGCTTCGTGACGTTCGGCTTTTACTATCCCGTCTTCCTCGTGCGCCGACATGCGTTCCTGGTCTCGCAGAGCTATTTCGGCACTGAACGCTTCGATTTTTCCGGGCAGGGCCGTGATCTAATGGAGCACTTCGTGCGGGCTGTCCTCCTGACGCCCTTTACGCTCGGCCTGTATTGGTTCTGGTGGACAGCACGCAAGCGCCGCTATCTCTGGGAGCACACGCGCTTCGGCGAGGCGCGCTTCCGCTCGACTGTGACGGGCGGCGCGCTGCTCAGGCTTCACGCGCTCAACGCGCTGATCCTCGTCGGCACCCTGGGCCTCGCCTGGCCGTGGGTCAAGGTTCGCAACATTCACTTCGCCTACCGATACCTGAGCCTCCTCGGCCCACTGGATCTCGAGCGGATCCAGCAGCAGGCTCAGTTCCCGTCGGCGACGGGCGAGGCGCTGGCCGGTTTCTTCGACTCCGGCTTCGATCTCGCCTGACCCAGCCCGGGCTTCCGATGCCAACTGATTGGCCGGCTGCCTATCTCGACGGAGAGACCGCCATCCGTCACCGGGCCATCGTGCGTCTGATGCGCGAAGGTCTCGAAGTCACGCCCGCCGGTGGGCGGACGCGGCTCTGGCCCTATGCCCAGGTCCGGCAAACCCAGGGTGCCTACGCAGGCGAGGAAGTTCGGCTCGAGCACGGGGGGCAGATGCCGGAAGTATTGGTCGTGCGGGACCTGCGCTTTCTCCAGAGCCTCCACGAGCTGGCGCCTGAATTCTCGAGGCGGTTCCACAATCCCGCGCGCCGGGGCCGACGGCTGCAACTGACGGCTGTGGCGGCCGGCGCCGTCATCGGGCTCAGCGCGATGATGTATCTCTGGGGCATACCGCTCCTGGCCGCCCAGGTGGCTCTGCGGGTGCCCGTCGCCTGGGAGGAGCAGCTCGGCAAAGGTGTCGTCGACCATGTGGCGTCGCCGGCAAGGCGCTGCCGGGATCCACAGCTGGTGGCGGCCATCGACACGATCCTCGGCCGGCTCACGGCCGCGGCGCCCCGCTCGCCCTACACGCTCCGTGTCTACGTCGTGGACATGCCGATCGTCAATGCCTTTGCGGCCCCGAGCGGATCCGTCGTCATATTCCGGGGCCTGTTGCAGCGTACTGACTCGCCCGAGCAACTTGCGGGCGTCTTGGCTCACGAGCTCCAGCACGTGCTCCAGCGCCACTCGACCCGGGCCATCGTCCAGCACGCATCGTCGGGCCTGCTCATCGCCGCGCTCACGGGCGATGTCACGGGTCCACTGGCCTACGGTCTGGAGGCCGCGCGGGTGCTGGGCCATTTCCGCTACAGCCGCGAGGCGGAAACAGAGGCGGACACGGAGGGCTTGAAGATGCTGCTGGCCGCCCGCGTGGATCCGGCCGGCATGATCGCCTTCTTCGAACCGCCCAAAGACACGGCCGACAAGCACGAGGAATCCGCTGCGGACAAGTACCTTTCCAGCCATCCGAGCGATCGCGACCGGAAAGCGACCCTGACCGCCCTCGTCAGTAGACACCCGACGCAGTCCGTCACGCTGCTTCCAGGGGAGAATTGGAGGGAGCTTCGTTACGCCTGCGGCGCCCCAGGGACGTCGCTACAGGAATCTCCACGGTAGGCTCGCAGTATCGCGGGTCTTTCTTTGTCCTCCGGTCGGGACGCGGGACCAGGGCATGAGCCCTCCACTCATGGGGCGTCGTCAGTCCCTCGTCGGACGGAGTATCGACGCCGGCCCTTCCTCTACCGGAACAGCGCTCTGGCGTCGATACGTATTTATGCGTACGTGTCGAAGGGCCGCGCCGGTGGGCGTGGAGCGCAAATGTTACGATTGGCCGGATGAATCCCTCGGTGGCGATCCGGCACGATCTCGTCCTGGTGGGCGGCGGGCACACGCACATCCAGGTGCTCCGCGCCTGGGCCATGGATCCCGCGCCCGGCGTGCGCCTCACCGTGGTGGTGGACCGGCCCGTGGCGGTGTACTCGGGCATGGTGCCAGGCTTCGTGGCGGGTCAGTATCGCCAGGACGAGCTCGAGATCGACGTGAGGCCGCTGGCCATGCGGGCCGGAGCGCGCTTCATCGTCGCCGCGGCCACGGGCCTCGAACCTTCTCAATGCCGCGTCAACCTCGAAGGCCGACCACCGATTGCCTATGACACGATTTCCTTCGACGTCGGCTCGACCATCGCGGGCCTGGACAGACCCGGAATTGGCGAGCACGCAATCCCCACGCGGCCCATCGGGGCCTTCGTGCGCTCGGCCGACTCCATCGTCGAGCGCGCGCGCGCCCGACCGGGCTTCAAGCTCGTGGTGGTGGGCGCGGGGGCCGGGGGCGTCGAGGTGGCCTTCGCCTTCCGCGCGCGCTTCGAGCGTGAGGGCATTGGTGGCGCGTCGGTATCGCTGCTCGAGGCGGGTCCGACGGTGCTGCCAGGCTATCCGGGCGCCGCGGTGCGTGGAATCGAGCTCAATGCCCGCGCGCGCGGGATCGAGCTGCGCTGCGGGGTCTCGGTGGCGCGAGCGAGCCCGGATCACGTGGAGCTGGAGGGCGGCGAGATCGTCCCCGCGGACGCGCTCGTCTGGGTGACGGGCGCGGCGAGCCTGCCCATCTTCGACGGGGCCGGGCTCGAGCGAGATCCTGCGGGCTTCGTGTGCGTGAGGGCGACGCTGCAGGCCGTCGGGCACGACGAGATCTTCGCGGTCGGCGACTGTGCGAGCCTGCTGACCGATCCCAACCTGCCCAAGGCCGGCGTCTATGCGGTGCGCCAGGGGCCGACACTCATCGCCAACCTGCGCGCGCGCGTCATGGGCGGGTCGATGCGCCGCTACCGGCCGCAGCGGGATTTTCTGTCGCTGCTCAACCTGGGCGACGGCCGGGCGCTGGCGTCCAAGTGGGGAATTGCGCTCGAGGGCGACTGGGCCTTCACCCTCAAGGACTGGATCGACCGGCGCTTCGTCCGGCGCTTCCAGGTGCTGGATCAGGGCGGCCAGCTTCAGCCCGAGTTCGCGCGGGCGCCCGCCATGGCGCAGGACATGCTCTGCGGCGGGTGCGCGGCCAAGGTAGGCGAGTCGGTGCTCACCCGCGCGCTCGACCGGCTGGGCGCGGTGAGCGATCCCGATGTCGTGCTCGGGCTGGCCGTGCCCGACGACGCGGCGGCGGTGGCGACGGCGCGTGGCGAGATCATCGTGTCGAGCGTGGATGCCTTCCGTGCCTTCACCGACGATCCCTACCTGGTCGGACGCGTGGCCGCCGTCAACGCGGCGAGCGATCTCTGGGCCAAGGGCGCGGCACCCCGCTTCGCCCTGGCCTGGGTGCAGGTGCCCGACGTCGAGCCGGCGCGCGCCGAGGAGACGCTCTATCAGGCGCTGGCCGGCGCCCGCGCGGTCTTCGACGCGGAAGGCATCACGCTGGTCGGCGGCCACACGACCAATGGCGATGATCTCTCGGTGGGCTTCGCCGTCTTCGGCACGGCCGCCTCCGCGGATGCGCTCTTAAGGATCGGCGGCCTCTCCGCGGGCGACAAACTCATCCTGACCAAGCCGCTCGGCACGGGCGTGCTCTTCTTCGCCGACATGCGTGGCTGGGCGCGGGGCGAGTGGATGGAGGCGGCTGTTGCTTCCATGGCGCGGAGCAATGCCGCCGCCTCCCGCGTGGCCGTGCAGATGGGGGCCAGCGCGTGCACCGACATCAGCGGCTTCGGACTCGCCGGCCATCTGGGCGAGATGCTGAGGGCGAGCAAGGCCGGCGCGACGATCGATCTCCGCGCGCTGCCCCATCTCCCCGGCGCCGCCACGCTCCTGCGGCGCGGCCACCGCAGCACCTTCCATCCCGAGAACGCGCGCGCCCGCCGCGCCATCCGCGTCGAGCACGACGCCGACGTGCCCCTGCTCGACCTGATCTTCGATCCCCAGACCTCGGGCGGTCTCCTCTTCGGCGTGTCTGCCGATCGCGCGGCGGCTGCGGTCACCGCGCTCCATGCTGCCGGCGATGCCCACGCGGTGGTGATCGGCGACGTGACGCCTCCAAGCGCCGACGGCGCGCTCTTCGAAGTGGTGACTGGACCGCGGGTACAGATGCGCTAGACTGCGGGATATGCAATAGATCGTGGCGCTTCAGGGCCGTCTAATTCTAGCTAGGTGGTCAGGAGAACCTGGCATGTGCCGAAGCATCAAAACACTGCACAATTTCAAGCCGCCGGCGACGGACGAGGAGATCCGGGCATCTTCCCTACAGTTCGTCCGAAAATTGAGCGGCTTCGCAAAGCCGTCCAAAGCTAACGAATCCGCTTTCACCCGAGCGGTGGACGAGGTGGCGCAGGCAGCACGGGTGCTCCTCCACGCTCTCGTTACGAACGCTCCGCCTCGCGATCGAGAAGTTGAAGCGTCGAAGGCCCGCGCCAAGGGGATGGACCGTTTTCGCTCTCACGATACGAGACGAGCCATCTGACCAGCGTTGGAGCGGACCGGCGCACCAGCCAAATTACACCAATCGAATCCGTTCGCAGCGGAGGTCGTCCATGATCATTGCCCTGGCCTCGCCTCGTGTCGCCTCATCCCTTGATGATGGCCTGGACAAGATCAAGCGGCTCCTATCCGAAGCTTCGGCCCAGGGCGCGGAGATCGTGTGTTTCCCGGAAGCCTATCTCCCAGGATTGCGGGGACAGGATTTTGAAGTCTTACCCTTTGATCAGACGCACCAGGAACGGGTACTCCAGACCGTGGCGCAGTGGGCGCGAACGTATGCGGTGACCACGATCCTAGGGATGGAAAGACTCACAGAGGCGGGCCGGCAGATTGTCGCCGTTGTCATTGACGCCGGGGGCCAGATTCAGGGATGCCAAACTAAGAACCAGCTGGCCCCGAGCGAAGATCAGTTCTATGTGCCCGGGAATACCCGGCGACTCTTCGAGGTCAAGGGGACTAAGTTTGGCGTGGCAATTTGCCATGAGGGCTGGCGCTATCCCGAGACGGTGCGATGGGCGGCCGTGCGGGGCGCCAAGGTCGTCTTTCATCCTCACCAGACGGGAAGTGATCGAGAGGGTGTCCGTCTGACGCAGTGGGGCGCGGCCAGTAGCCCTTACTACGAGAAGGCGATGATGATGCGCAGCATCGAGAACACGATCTACTTTGCCAGTGTCAACTATGCTTTGCGCTTCCAGGAATCGGCGACATGTCTCATCGACCCGTCGGGCCAGTGCCAAGCCTACCTGCCTTATGCTCAGGAAGGCGTGCTGGTGCAGGCCATCAAAATCGAGGAAGCAACCGGGTTGCTCGCCGCTCGATACGCACCCGAGCGTTTCCAGGAATTCACGTTGGAGTGACCAACACCGCATGCAGCCGACGCCGCTCCGCGGGCGCTTCGCGGCGCGGCCGATGCTGACCGTACGCCGCACAAGTGGAGGGGCCAAATCGTGGCGACATGGCAGCGGCTCTCCGAGGGTGCCGTGGGAAGAATGCGTCAGGCGGACGTGATACATCTCAGCGCCCTTTTCGTTGCCCTCCTAGTTTTTGCTCTGCCGCTCGCCCCTGCGGCGCAGAAAATCCCGCGGCTCTGCTTCCTTACGTTCGATCCAGGTACGCCGCGGTCGAGCAGATTTGACCCGTTCTTCCAAGGCCTGCGCGACCTGGGCTATGTGGACGGGCAGACCATTACCATCGACTACCTCTCCGCGGCTGGCCGAGGCGAGCAGTTTCCCGCCCTCACGGCTGACTGCCTGCGACTCAAGGCGGACGTCATCGTTGTGACCACCACCCCGGCCGCTCAAGCCGCGAAGAAGGCAACTCGCACGATCCCGATCGTCATGCATCTGCTCGGCGACCCTGTGGCGACCGCTCAGCGTAACCGAGTGGTCCAACTCGCGGCCCAACACAGATTGCCAGGGATGTACGCTTACAGACCCATGGTCGATGCCGGCGGCCTGATGGCTTATGACGCATATACGTCTAGTCTCCAGGCGCGCACCGCCACCTACGTGGACAAGATCTTGAAAGGCGCGAAGCCGGCCGACCTCCCGATCGAGCAGCCGACCAAGCTTGAACTGATCATCAACCTGAAGACCGCGAAGGCACTCGGCCTCACGATCTCGCCCTCGCTCCTGCGACGAGCGGATCAAGTCATCGATTGACCAGTTCGAGGGGCTTGCGGAGGAAGCGCTGCCCCTCGAGGCCGAGCTCTCTTTGGAACATTGGAGGAGAAAACGATGAGCAACGAGAAGAAGACCCTTTACGAGCGGCTTGGTGGCTACGACGCGATCACGGCGGTGGCGAATGACCTGCTGCCCCGGCTCCAGGGCGATCCGCAGCTCGGCCGCTTCTGGGCACATCGCGGGGAGGACGGAGTCAAGCGCGAGAAGCAGCTCCTGATCGACTTCCTCTGCGCGAGCGCGGGCGGCCCGGTGTACTACCGCGGCCGGGACATGACGCTCTGCCATCGCGGCATGCGCATCAGCGAGAGCGACTGGAACGTGTTCCTCGGTCACGCCGCCGCGACCCTGGCGAAGTTCCAGGTGCCCGAGGCCGAACAGCGCGACGTGGTCGCGTTTGCCCAGAGTCTCAAGAAAGAGATCGTCGAATAGCGTCGCTTCCCGGCCCAGGTAGGCGGGGGTATAACCTCTTGAGGGTGTTCCAGCACCGCACGTGACAATCGGCACCAGTAAAGGCGGCGGAACATGGCGTTGCAGCGGACTCGCCGCCCGTTAGACGGCGTTTCAACCGATGAGTGCAATGTTGCTTCGTCCGCAGGCGATCCAATGAAGGCCTATGTCATGACGACGGGCGTGGTGTTTGGCGTGCTCACCTTGGCACATCTGTGGCGCATGATCGAGGAAAGGCAGATGGCGACGGAGCCTTGGTACGTTCTCATCACCGCCGCCGCAGGAGTTTTGTGTCTTTGGGCGTTGCGCCTCGTTTGGCGCTCAAGTCGGTCATGAAGGGTAAGAAGCCTTCAGAGTGTCTCGCACCTTAGATGGATATGCAGCGTCCTGTCACGACATCAAGCGTGCCGCCGCCGCTGACCCGCCACCCGTTATGCGGACTTGAAAGGATACGTGGAGTTCAGCCTCGACCTC
>DASYTI010000055.1 GCA_036002485.1 Candidatus Methylomirabilota bacterium
TCCTCCACGCGGGCCTTCTTCTCCTTCATGGCCGTCTCGGTGGCCGCCCCGACCTTCACGACGGCCACGCCCCCGGCCAGCTTGGCCAGCCGCTCCTGGAGCTTCTCGCGGTCATAGTCCGAGGTGGTCTCCTCGATCTGCGCCCGGATCTGCTTGATGCGGCCCTCGATGGAGGCCGTCTTGCCCGCGCCCTCGACGAGGGTGGTGTTGTCCTTGTCCACCACCACCTTCTTGGCCTTGCCCAGGTCTTCCAGCTTGATGTTCTCGAGCTTGATGCCGAGGTCCTCCGTGATGGCCTTGCCGCCCGTGAGGATGGCGATGTCCTCGAGCATGGCTTTGCGGCGGTCGCCGAAGCCCGGGGCCTTCACGGCCGCGCAGTGCAGGGTGCCGCGAAGCTTGTTGACCACGAGCGTGGCCAGGGCCTCGCCCTCGATATCCTCGGCGATGATGAGGAACGGCTTGCCTGCCCGCGCCACCTGCTCGAGCAGGGGCAGCATGTCCTTCATCACGCTGATCTTCTTCTCGTGGATCAAGATGAGCGCGTCCTCGAGGACACACTCCATGCGCTCGGCGTCGGTGACGAAGTAAGGCGAGAGGTAGCCGCGGTCGAACTGCATGCCCTCGACCACGTCGAGCACCGTCTCGGCCGACTTGGACTCCTCGACCGTGATCACGCCGTCCTTGCCCACCTTCTCCATGGCCTCGGCGATCAGGTTGCCGATGGTCTTGTCGTTGTTGGCAGCGATGGAGGCGACCTGAGCGATCTCCTTCTTGTCCTTGGTCGACTTGCTGAGCTTCTTGAGCTCGGCCACTACCGCTTCCACGGCCGCGTCGATCCCGCGCTTGAGCCCCATGGGGTTAGCGCCCGCGGTGACGTTCTTCAGGCCCTCCTTGAAGATGGCCTGGGCCAGCACCGTCGCGGTGGTCGTCCCGTCACCCGCGATGTCCGAGGTCTTGGACGCCACTTCCTTGAGCATCTGGGCACCCATGTCCTCATAGTTGTCCTTGAGCTCGATCTCCTTGGCCACCGTCACGCCGTCCTTGGTGATGGTGGGGCTACCGAACTTCTTGTCGATGACCACGTTGCGCCCCTTGGGGCCCATGGTGGCCTTGACGGCCGCGGACATGATGTTGATTCCGCGCAAGAGGGCGGCTCGGCCCTCGTCGCTGAACAGAACCTGCTTGGGCATCTGACTCTCCTCCTCGTTCGTTCGTATGGAATGTGCCGGCCCGGATGGCCGGCGGTTGTCTGCCGGGCGCTCTCGCCCGGTCGAGTGCCGACCTAGCCTCTACTCAAGAATGCAGAGCACGTCCTCTTCGCGCAGGATCAGGTACTCCTCGTCATCCAGCGTGACCTCCGAGCCCGAATATTTGCCGAAGAGGATCTTGTCGCCGGCCTTCACATCGAGGGGGACCTTCTTGCCCTCATCCGTGACCTTGCCATTGCCCACGGCGACCACCTTGCCCTCCTGCGGCTTTTCCTTGGCCGAGTCCGGGATGATGATCCCGCCCTTCTTGGTTTCCCCCTTATCCTCTTGACGCTTGACGAGAATGCGGTCATGCAACGGACGAATCTTCATAGCCAAATCGCCTCCCGATGGATAAGATGTTGTGGCTCCTGACCCTTTCGTGACCACTTCAGTGGTTAGCACTCATCGCCTGCGAGTGCTAATAGTAGTCGGCGAGGCGGATCAAGTCAAGAAGGAAAAATCCGAGCCATCTCAGCTGGTTAGACGGAGAATCCTTTCATGCCCACTGCCTCTGCGAGACCCGGTGTTCTGATCTCTCGAGCCCTACCGGAGGAGGCGGTCGCTCGCGCCAGGAGCCGAGCCGATGTGGACCTGCATGCGGGCGACAGGCCGCTGTCCAAGACCGAGCTGATGAAGCGACTCAAGGGGCGCCAGGGTCTCGTGTGCCTCATCACGGACACCATCGACGGCGCGGTCCTCGAGTCCTGTCCCGATCTCAAGGTCGTCTCCAACGTGGCCGTCGGCTTCAACAACATCGACGTGGCCGCGGCGACCAAGCGGGGTGTGGTGGTGACCAATACCCCGGACGTCCTCACCGAGACTACGGCGGACTTCGCGTGGACGCTCTTGATGGCCACGGCTCGCCGGCTGGTCGAGGCGGATCGTTATGTCCGCGACGGCAAGTTCACTCAGTGGGAGTACATGGTCTTGCTGGGCGGCGACATCTATGGCAAGACCCTCGGCATCATCGGCTTCGGCCGTATTGGCCGCGCCATGGCCCGTCGCGCCCTCGGCTTCAACATGCGCGTCCTCTACCAGGACGCGGTGGCGGCCGATGCCGACACCGAGCGGGAACTCCGCGCGACCCGCACGGATACGGCCACCCTGCTGCGCGAAGCCGACTTCGTCAGCATTCACACGCCGCTCTTGCCGGAGACCCGCCATCTCATCAATGCCCAATCGCTCCGCACCATGAAGAAGACGGCCTATCTCATCAATGCCTCCCGCGGTCCGGTGGTGGACGAGGCCGCCCTCGTGCAGGCGCTGACGGAAGGCTGGATCGCCGGCGCCGGTCTCGACGTCTTCGAGGAGGAGCCAAAGGTCCATCCGGGGCTCCTCGCCTTGCCCAATGCCGTGCTGGCGCCACACATCGCCAGCGCCTCCTCGGACACGCGGATCAAGATGGCGACCCTGGCCGTGGACAATTGCCTCGCCGTGCTCGAGGGCCAGACGCCGCCGACCCCCGTCAATCCCGAAGCCCTCTCCCGCAGGTAGCCGTGGAGCTCCTCGTCCTCGACCGCATCAGCAAGCGATTCGCTCCCGACCGGCCGCCCGCAGTGGACGGCCTGTCGCTCGGTGTCGCCCACGGGGAGATCCTGGCCCTCCTCGGGCCCTCGGGCTGCGGCAAGACCACGACGCTCCGGATCATCGCCGGGCTCGAGAGCCCGGATTCCGGAACGGTCACGCTGCGAGGCGAGGTCGTGGCGGGACCCGCGCACGTCGTCCCGCCCGAGGAGCGCGGCATCGGCATCGTCTTCCAGGACTACGCCCTTTTCCCGCACCTGACTGTCGCCGACAACGTGGCCTTCGGGCTACGGCGGATGAGCCGTGGCGCCCGTCAGGGGCGCATCTCGGAGGTCCTCGAGCTGGTGGGGCTTCCGACCTACGCCGGGCACTACCCTCACGAGCTGTCGGGCGGGCAGCAGCAGCGCGTGGCTCTCGCGAGGGCCCTGGCTCCTGCCCCTGCCTTGATGCTGCTGGACGAGCCGTTCTCCAACCTGGACGCCGATCTGCGCGCGCAGATGCGCGATGAGGTCGAGCGCATCCTGCGCGCCACGGGAACCACGGCGGTCTTCGTCACCCACGACCAGGAGGAGGCGTTCACCCTCGCCGACCGCGTCGGCGTCCTCAATGCCGGCCGCATGGAACAGCTCGCCCCCCCGCAGCAGATCTATCATCAGCCCGCCACGCGCTTCGTGGCCGCCTTCGTGGGAGACGCCGACTTTCTTCCCGGCACCGTCACCAGCCAGGGCATCGTGACCGAAGTGGGAACCTTCGCCAACGTGGATCAGCTCCAGGCCGGGGAGCGCGTGGACGTGATGATGCGCCCGGACGACATCAGCTTCGTCCCCCAGCCGGACGGCCAGGGAACCATCACCCGCCGGTATTTCCGGGGGTCGGAGGCGGTGTACTGCATCCGGCTGCCCTCAGGTCACCGGGTGCATTCCTCCCAGCCCTCGACCTCACTATTTCCCACGGGAACGCGGGTCAGCGCCAAGGCGCACGTCGTTCACGTGGTGGCCTTCCCGGCCGTGACGGCCGCGAACGCCGAGAGGCCCTCAGCGACTGGAGCCAAGTGAGAGCCGGACGAGCACGATCACGGGCAGCAGCCCGACCCCGACGAGGGTAAGAGCCGGCACCGACGCCTCCTGCCACATCGCCTCCGAGGTCCGCTCCCAGATCTCCACCGCGAGGGTATTGAAGCCGAACGGTCGGAGGAGCAGGGTCGCGGGCATCTCCTTCATGGTCTCGACGAAAACGAGAATGACCGCCGTCATCAGGCCGCCGCGAATGAGGGGCAGATGCACTCGCCGAAGGGCGGCCCCGGCCCGGGCCCCCAGTGACCGGGCCGCGTCGTCGAGGCTCGGAGAGATCTTGCCGAGGCTCGCTTCCACCGTCTGCAGGCTCACGGCGAGGAAGCGAACGAGATAGGCCAGGACGAGCCCGGCCGCCGAGCCCGTGAACAAGAGGCCGATCGGGTGGCCCAGCCCACGCTCGAGGAGCGGGGCCACCGTATGATCCACCCACGCCAGGGGCAGCAGAACGCCAACGGCGATCACCGCGCCCGGCAGCGCGTACCCCATCGAGGCGAACTGGACCACGAAACGAACCGTGGGCGTACCGTGCAGCCGTCCGGCGTAGGCCAGGAGCACGGCGAGCAGACACGCGAGCAGGGCCGCGACCGCGGCCAGCACACAGGTCCGCGTGAGAAGCGCGCCGAAAGCCGGCGCGATCTGCCCATCGCGCAGCGCGGCCGCGGCCCACCACGCGAGCTGCCCCACGGGCAACAGGAACGCTAGCGTGAGCGTGGCCAGGCAGCTCGCAGTGGCGGCCGCCGCTCCCCAGCCTCGAAGCTCGGAGGGGGCGAGCGCAGGGCCCCGGCGCCCCGTCTGGGTGAAGCGTGCCCGGCCGCGCGATCGCCGTTCCAGCAGGATCAGGGCCAGCGCGAAGAGCAGCAGCACGCTCGCCAGCTGGGTCGCCGCGATCCGGTCGAACATGCCGTACCAGACGCGATACACCGCCTCGGTCAGGGTGCGGTACCCGAAGGTCGCCACCGTCCCGAAGTCCGCCATCGCCTCCATCATGGCCAGGGCGACGCCGGCCACCAGCGACGGGCGCGCCATCGGAAGGGTGACATGCAAGAAAGTCTGAGCGCGCGACCACCCCAGGCTTCGCGCGGTTTCGATGGCCGCTCCGCTCTGATCGCGGAAGGCCGTGCGCGCGAGCAGGTACACGTAGGGATAGAAGACCAGCGTCATCATGAGCACCACGCCCCAGTAGGAGCGAAGCTCGGGCAGCCGGACGCCTTCGCCGAGCGAGCGGCGCAGCCCGGTCTGGACCGGCCCCGAGTATTCGAAGAGGCCGAGAAAGACGAAGCCCATCACGTACGCAGGCACGGCGAGGGGAAGGATCAACGCCCACTCCAGGACGGAACGGCCCGGGAACCGATAGTGAACGACCAGCCACGCCAGGCCCGTGCCCACCACGAGGGTGCCCGCGCCGACACCGATGACGAGCAGGAAGGTGCTGCCCACCAGCTCGAAGAGCTGGGTACGCCAGAGGTGAAGCCAGACCTCACCTTTCGGAAAGGTCAGCGACGAGACCACGGCGAGGATGGGAACGGCCAGCACGGCCGCCGTCCCCACCGCGAGCCAGGTCCAGGGGGAGGGACGCGCCGACCGCAGGGCGATCAGACGGCCGCCCTCAGCGGAGACTCACGACGGAGGCTCTACTTGTAGCCCGCGCGGTCAGCCAGGCGGGTGGCCGCGGCCTGAAACTCCCCCGCCGCCGCCACATTGGTGTCGTCCTGCTTGAACTTGCCCCACCGCGCGATGAGCGGATCGACGGCGGCCTGAGGATTCGCGGGATACTCGAAGTTGGAATCGGCGAACATCTGCTGCGCCTCGGGGCTCGTGAGGAACTCGATCAGCTTGAAGGCCTCCGCCCGATTCCTGGCGTGAGCGGTCACCCCCGCTCCGGAGATGTTCACGTGCGCTCCCGAGGTCTGCTGATTCGGCCAGAACGGCGCCACCGGGAAGCTCGCGTCCTTGGCGAGAATGCGTCCGAGATAGTAGGTGTTCGTCAGGCCGACGTCGCACTGTCCGGCCGCGATGGCTTCCAGGATCTTGGTGTCGCTGTTGATCAACGTCGGCATGTTCGCCATCCAGGCGCGCACGGTGATTTCGGTCCTCGCTTCGCCTTGGCGCTTGATCATGGTGGCGAGCAGCGACTGGTTGTAGATGTGGCTCGAGGTGCGCAAGCAGAGGCGCCCCTTCCACTTGGGATCGCCGAGCGCTTCATAGGTGGAGAGCTCCTCGGGCCTGACCTTCCTCGTGTTGTACATGATCGTGCGGGCCCGGACGGTGAGCCCCACCCAGCGGTGGTCGGGATCGCGTAAGTGGGCTGGTATATTGGCCTGGATCTCGGGGGAATCGACCCGCGACAAGAGTCCCGCGCGCGCCGCATTCCAGAGGTTGCCCGCATCCACGCTTATCAAGATGTCGGCGGGCGTCTTGTCGCCCTCCGCTTTGAGGCGCTCGAAGAGCTGCCCGGAGTCGCCGCCGAAGCTCTTGATCTGGATGCCCGTCTTCTTCGTGAAGGCCTCGAAGGCGGGCTCCTGGCCGTAGTGTGAGCGCGCCGAGTAGACCACCACTTCCGCCGCTTCGCCCATGCCCACGCCGAAGCCGCCACCCACGCCTAGCGCCACCGCCAGGGTCCAGGCCCAGGCGCTCATGCACCGCTCCATCCTCTCTCGGGCCATTCCTCTCTCCTCTGGTCCAACGCTCTCGATCCCACGGCCCCCCGGGGCGCGCGGCAGAAACGGAGAGTGAGGCTAGCCTAACTCAGAGTGTGGGTCAAACCTAATTCCTGGGGCGGCGGGGGCGGGGCGGCGAGGGCGGCCGCTACCCGAGGGGACGCAGGCGGCGGGCGAGCCGCCCCAGCCGGTGGGCGAGGGCGTGCAGCACGGGCTCGGACGCCCGCTGAGCGCGGGCGAGCTCGAGCGCTTCCGTCACGACCGCGTGCGCAGCTGCGAAGTCGCGCTGTCGGTGCTCGTGGATCTTGGCGATCTCCTCCCAGGGACGGGCCTCGAAGTCGCGCGCACCTCGCGCCGCAGCCTCCCAGAGCTCGCGCGAGGCGTCCCACCGCGCGCGCCGCTTCTCGTGCCAGGCCAAACGCGCGAAGAGTCGCTCCCGCGCGGGGCTGGGAAGCCCGCGGTCGAGGGCCATCCGGTAGCAGGCCTCGCCTCGCTCGATATCGACCGTCTCCCAGAGCCGCCCGAGTCCCGCCAGCTCATCGGCGCCATGGTGGGGCTCAGGTGCTCTCGCCACCGCGTCCGTCACCCACCCCGTGAGGGCCGCGAGCGACAAGATGTCGTGACGGTTGTGCTCGAAGACCCGCGGCAGCTCGCCGGGCGCCTTGCCCCGCAGATAGTCGAAGTAGGCCTGGGGGATGAGCGCGCCCGGCAGATCGCCCTCGCGCGTGAAGCCCAGCGCGTGCTGCTCGACGGTGGCGAGGCGGCAGTCGGGCAGCCGGGCGCTCCACAGCCGTCGCGCCGCGGGCAGGAGATCGAGGTGGAAGGGCGCCTCGGGCCAGCGCCGGCGCGCGAGCACGAAGCGCGTCTCGAGGAGGGGCACATCGAAGCTCCGGCCGTTGTAGGTGACGAGCCCGTCGATCTGTCGCAAGAGCGGCTCGAGGGCGGCCAGAAGAGCCGGCTCTTCGTCGAGATCGCGCATGAAGTATTGCCGGACCTCGAAGCTCTCTCCGTCGAAGAAGCCCACGCCGACGAGGAATGCGTAGGTGCCGGTACCGCCGGCCAGCCCGGTGGTCTCCGTGTCCAGGTAGAGAAGCCGCGCGCCCGCCGGCGGCGCCTCGGCCCGAGCCAGGAGGGCCAGGGGGCCGGCGGCCATCTCGCGCGTCATCTCGAGAGGCTGGTGGCCGTGCCGGTGGCCCGCGCCGAAGCTGCGGCGAACCAGCAGGATCCGTCCTCGCTCGGTCTCCTCGACGCTTCCCCCCAAGAGGTCCTCGAGCGAGCCCGTACGGCGATAGGGTGCGGGCGCGCGGCTCTTGGCCTCGAGGCGCCGGATGACCTGGCTCAGATCGGAGACGGACGGATTCTGCGCCACGCCGACGGGGAGCTAGCGGCGGGCGACGAGCCGCGTGAGGAGTGCCAAGGCGATGGGCTTGGCGCGACGGCCGACCTCGTTCACGGGACCGACGCAGGACGGGCAGCCCGCGGGGCACGCGCAGGTCTGGAGGACCTCGAGCCCTCGCGTGAGCAGGTCGGGCAGCACCTCGAAGATGCGCTCGGCCAGCCCGATGCCGCCGGGCTGGTTGTCGTAGAGATAGATGGTGGGAGTGAACTCGTCGCCCTGCACGAGCTGGGCGCGCATGATCTCGCGCGTGACCACCTTGCCCTCGGCATACGGGGTGCCGTCACCGAGCCAGGCCCCGATGTCACGGATGTCGCACAGGAGGAAGATCGGGGCCAGCGAGTGGAGCAGCCGGGTGAGGGCCCGGAGCCCATCCACCAGCTCGTCGCGGTGCGAGGAGATCTCCGCGAGGAGCGCGGGGGCCACGGTCAGCCACGCCGCCGTCGTCTGCATCTCCTGCTGGGGCAGCTCGACCTCCCCTGAGCCCACGTTCTCCAGGGTGCCCATCTTGATCTTCTTGAAGCCCACGACCTTCTCGGCCACGAGCACCTCGCCCTGCTCGCCCACGAGGCCCGGCGTCTCCTGGCGGCTGAAGCGCTGGAGGATCCACACGCCCTTGGCGCTGACGGCGTCGGTGAAGTAGTCGACCGCGACCCTCTTCACATAGGCGACCTTCTCCTCGTCCTCCCGATAGGAGAGCTCCTGGACCTCGAAGGGCTCGCCTTCGACCATGTAGATGGCCTTGGGATAGATCATGGCGAAGGCGCTCTTCCAGTCCACCTCGGCGATGATCTGCCGCCGCTTGATCTGCTTCTCGTCGCGCGCCGTCGTATCGATCACGAGGAAGTTGTCCGAGGTCACCGTGCGCAGGGAGACGTGGTCCGCCGGATAGGTCTCCGAGGTCCAGTGGAACTGCTCCCCCGCCCGGTGGAGCAGCCCTTCTTCTTCGAGGGCCTGGAGATGCGCCTGGACGTCACCACCGAAGGTCTCGGCCCTCGCGAAGGGCAGCTCGAAGGCCGCGCACTTGAGGTGATTCACGAGAATGAACGGGTTTTCGGGATTGACGCGCGCGTGCTCGGGCGGCGCCCCGAAGAGATAGTCCGGATGCGTGGCCAGGTACTGGTCCATGGGCGCGCTGGTCGCGACCAGGACGGCCACCGAACCGCCGCTCCGCCGGCCCGCCCGACCCGCCTGCTGCCACATCGAGGCGATGGTGCCGGGATAGCCGGCCAGGACGGCCGCGTCGAGGTGGCCGATGTCGATGCCGAGCTCGAGGGCGCTCGTGGCCACGACGCCCAGCACCTCGCCCGAGCGGAGCCCTTGCTCGACCTCGCGGCGGCGCAGGGGCAGATAGCCGCCGCGGTAGCCGCGGACGATGCCCGCGTCGCCCGTCCTGTCCTCCACGCCCTGCTTCACGCTCGCGAGCACGACCTCGGTGGACAGGCGGCTCTGGCAGAAGACGATGGTAGCGACCTTCTCCTTGAGGAAGCGGACGGCCAGCCCCGCCGCCTCGCCGAGATACGGCGCGCGTATTCCGAGCTCGCGATTGACCACGGGCGGGTTGTAACAGAGAAAGAGCTTGTCCCCCGTGGGCGCGCCGCTCTCGCTGATCTCGCTCACGGGCTCGCCGGTCAGCCGCTCGGCGAGCTCGCGCGGGTTGGCGATGGTGGCCGAGGCCATGATGAACTGCGGGGCCGAGCCGTAGTGCCGGCAGATGCGCGTGAGCCGCCTCAGCACGTTGGCGAGGTGGCTGCCGAAAACGCCTCGATACGCGTGCAGCTCGTCGATGACGACGTAGCGGAGATTCTGGAAGAGGTTCACCCACTTGGTGTGGTGCGGCAGGATGCCCGAGTGGAGCATGTCGGGATTGGTGAGCACGAGGTTGGCCCGCGCGCGCACCGAGCGGCGGGCGTCCTGCGGGGTATCGCCGTCGTACGTGTACATCCGCATGTCGGGCAGGGACTTCGCCAGCTCCGTCAGCTCGGCGAGCTGGTCCTGGGCGAGAGCCTTGGTGGGAAAGAGATAGAGGACTCGGGACTCGGGCTGCTGGACGAGCGCCTGGAGCACGGGCAGGTTGTAGCAGAGCGTCTTGCCGGACGCGGTCGGCGTCACCACGACCAGGTGCTCACCCTTGGCCACGGTGTCGAAGGCCCGCGCCTGATGCGAGTAGAGCTGCTGGATGCCGCGGCCGCGGAGCGCTTCGACCAGGCGAGGGTCGAGAGAGGACGGAAACGGCGCGTAGACGGCAGGGCGGGCCTCGAAGTGCCGTACGGCGGTGATGAGAGGGCCGGTCCGGGACGATGTCAGCAGCTCATCGAGAACGTCCTGGAGCGGCATGGCTCATCCTATGTTTAGTGGCGGAGCCTTGTCAACTTTGGGCGGTCATGCCACCGTGTGGACATGCTCCGGCTCCTGCCCCCGCTCTGCTGGACCGGGCTCATCGCGTGGCTGGGCAGCGGCTACTGGAGCGGCGTGCACACGGCAAGCTGGCTCTCTCCCACCCTCCGCGCGATCTTTCCTCGCGCCTCCCCCGTCCAGATCGAGACCATGCACTTCGTCATTCGCAAAGCCGCGCACGTTCTCGAGTACGCGGTGCTGAGCGGGCTCTGGCGGCGTGCCCTCGGCGGCTGGCGCGTTCCCCTTGCGCTCTGCCTCCTCACCGCCACCCTCGACGAGCTCAGGCAGACGGTGACGCCGGGACGCTCCGGCGCGCTCGCCGACGTGCTGCTCGACGGGGCGGCGGCCGCCGTCGTGCTCATGGCGCAGTGGCCGCCCAGATTCGGGCGAAGGGCATCCTCGTGAGCACCACCGCCATCAGATCGGGCGTGAGCTGGCGGCACTCCAACCTGCCCCAGCCCCCGCCCTACACGCTCCGAAACGTGATCCGGGTCATCGGACCGGGTGCCATCCTGCTCGGACTCTCTCTGGGCTCGGGCGACTGGGTGCTCGGTCCCGTGGTGACCGCGCGATGGGGGACCGCGTTTCTCTGGATCTGCACGGTGTCCGTCCTGCTGCAGGCCCTCCTCAATACGGAGATGGCGCGCTACACCCTCGCCACCGGAGAATCCATCTTCGCCGGCTTCATGCGCGGGGCGCCCGGTCCCCGCTTCTGGGGCTCCGCCTACGCGCTCCTCCATTCGGCGCAAGTCGGCTGGCCGGGCTGGGCGCTGGCCGCCGCGGCCGCCCTCGTGGCGGCTTTCCTCGGGCGCCCCCTCCGCTCCGAGGACGGCGCCATCATCGTGGCCCTCGGCTATCTCATCTTCCTCGGGGCCGTCTTCGTCACGTTCCTCGGCCCGCGGATTCGACGCACGGTCGAGCTCTGTGAGTGGCTCGTCATGGGACTGGCCCTGCTCTTCCTGACCGCGCTGGCCGTGTCCATCGTGCGGTGGACCACCTGGATTTCGGTCCTCGCGGGCTTCCTGCCTCCCGTCTTCGGCGAGCCCGCGTTGCCTTCCGACATGGACTGGTGGCTCCTCGTCGCCTTCGCCGCGTATTCGGGCGGCGGGGGCACCATCAACGCCTCGCTCACGCACTGGCTGCGTGACAAGGGCTTCGGAATGGCCGGCACCGTGGAGGGGCGCGCGGTCGTGGTGGGCGGCGAGGTCGTCCGCTTCGCCCGAGACGGCATGACCTTCGCGCCCACGGAGATGAATCTCGCGAAGTGGCACCAGTGGTGGCGCTATCTCCGCACCGACTTCTGGTATCTCTGGGCCGCCGGCTGCATCGCGGGCATGACGCTGCCCGTTCTCGTGACGGCCCAGCTGGTGGCGCCGGGGGAGACGTGGACCGGCTTCACGGCCGCCATCGGCCTGGCCCAGAGCCTGGGACGTACCCATGGCCTCGTACTCTGGACGGGAGCGCTCCTGACCGGCTTCGGCATCCTCGCCGCGACTCAGGTGGGCATCGTCGCCGGCTATGCGCGGAGCGTGACTGACATTCTCTGGACGGCGAGGGCCCGGTCGCGGCCCGCGGGCGAGGCGGGCGAGGCGGGCAGCGTCTACTGGCTGTCCCTGGCCGGCTTCACGCTGGTGGGCTGCGTGGCCATGACCCTGGCCGACCCGTTGACACTCATCGTGATCAGCGCCAACGTGGCGGCCCTCAACTTCGTGGTCCTGTCCCTCCACACCCTCTGGGTCAACCGGACTCTCCTGCCCCGCGCGCTCCGGCCCACGCTGTGGCGGGAGCTCGCCGTGCTGGCCTGCGCGATCTTCTTCGCGGCGCTTCTGGCCAGAGCGGCCCTGAGCTCGTCGATCCTGGCGGGACTTCTCGGCTGACCAGAAAGAGCCGGACCACGTCGACGGTGGTCAGCTCAGATCAAAAAGCAGCACCTCGGCGGGCGCGGAGGCGCGGATGTCGAGCCCGGCTTCCCCGCTGAGGGCCGCCCCGTCACCGGGGCCGAGGGCGACGCCGTTGACGGTCACCGCGCCCCGCGCGACATGCACCCACGCGTGGCGACCGGCCCCAAGGGCATGGCGCACCGCCTGGCCGGGCTCGAGCAGGGCGGTCCACACGTCGGCGTCCTGATGAATGGTCACGGCCCCGTCGCGGCCGTCACGGGCGGCGAGGAGCCGCAGGCCTCCGCGGCGCTCGGAGGCCTCGAAGCGCTTCTGCTCATAGCTCGGGGCCAGTCCCCTCGCGTTCGGCAGGAGCCAGATCTGGAGGAGATGAACCGGCGCCTCGCGCGACGGGTTGAACTCGCTATGCGTCACCCCCGTGCCCGCGCTCATCCGCTGCACGTCCCCCGGCACGATGACCGAGCCATTGCCCATGCTGTCCTTGTGCTCGAGGGCCCCCTCGAGGACCCAGGTGATGATCTCCATGTCGCGGTGGCCATGGGTGCCGAAGCCCTCGCCCGGCTGGACGCGATCGTCATTGATGACACGGAGCGAGCGAAACCCCATGTGCTTCGGGTCTTGATAGGAGGCAAACGAGAAGGTGTGATACGTGTCGAGCCAGCCGTGGTCGAAATGGCCGCGCTCGGCCGCCGGACGCAACGTGATCATGACGACCTGATCATCGCACCTCGCGCAAGCACGAGCCGGATGTCCGCCAGCGCCTGGATGCTCTCGGCGGCCTCCCCCGCCACCGCCACGAGGTCGGCAGCCAGGCCCGGCGCGATGCGACCGGTCTCGGTCTCGATGCCGAGGGCCTGGGCGGCCACCGAGGTCGCCGAGCGTATCGTCTCGAGGGGAGACATGCCGTGCTTGACCATCAGCTCGAGCTCGGGGAGCAGGCTGCCGTGCGGATTGAACGGCGTCCCCGAATCCGCGCCGGCCGCGATGGACACGCCCGCCTGCCTCGCCCGCTGGAAGCTCGCGATGTGATGCGAGGTGACCATCTCGGACTTGCGAACCATGAACTCCGGGATGCCGGCGGCCAGGCCTCCCGCGCAGATGGCGGCGGGGGCGACCAGGGTGGGCACCAGGAAGACGCCCTTGCCTTTCATCGAGGCGATGATCTCGTCGGTGAGATAGATCCCATGCTCGATGGTCGTGATACCCGCCGCGATGGCATCGGCGATGCCCACCGAGCCCTGGGCATGCGCGGCCGTGCGGCGCCCCGCCTTCCGCGCCTCCTCGATGGCCGCGCGCATCTCCTCCAGCGTCAGCTGCGGCGAGCCCGGCTCCACGCCCGCCGTCATGACGCCGCCCGTGGCGATGAGCTTGATGACGTCGGCGCCCGCCTTGAGCTGCTCGCGCACGGCCTTTCGCGCATCGTCGGGACCATCGGCCTCCCGACCGAGGAAGTTGCCATGGCCGCCCGTCATGCATATCGGCCGCCCGGCGGCCAGGATGCGCGGTCCCGGGAAATGGCCATCGGCAATGGCGCGCCGCACGGCGAGCTCGACGTAGTCCCGCCCGCCGAGATCCCGCACGGTGGTGACGCCGGCCTCGACCGTCTCCTGGGCGCGCCGCAGCGCCTTGAGCGCCGTGAGAGCCGCGGGCTCGTCCTTGAGGGCGCGCACGGGGTCCGGCTCGGCGCCCAGGCAGAGATGGACGTGGCAATTGATGAGGCCGGGCAGCAGCGTGTGCCCCTCGAGGTCGATGCGCCGGCCGCGCGGCGCCTGCGCGGTGTCCACGATCCGGGCGATGCGGCCCTCTTCCACGACCACCGCGCGACCGCGAACGGGCTCGGCGCCCGTCCCGTCGATGAGGGTGGCCCCCACTAGGATCAGTGTCTCCATGGTGCTCCTAGATGTTGAGGCGCGGGTCGAGCGTATCGCGCAGCCCGTCGCCGAGAAGGTTGATGCCGAGGACCGTGACGAGAATGGCCAGGCCCGGGAAGGTGGCGAGCCACCAGGCCGTCGAGAGGTAGACGCGGCCGTCGGCCAGCATGCCGCCCCAGGTCGGCGTGGGCGGCTGGACGCCCAGGCCGAGGAAGGACAGCGCGGACTCGATGACGATGACCCGGGCCATGTCCAGCGTGGCGACCACGAGCCATGGCGTGAAGGCATTGGGCAGCACGTGGCGGAGGAGGATGCGGCCGTCGCGGCTCCCCAGCGCGATGGCGGCCTGCACGAACTCGCGCTCACGGATGGACAGCACCTCGCCCCGCACCACGCGCGCGTAGACCACCCAGGACGACACCCCGATGACGATGATGATATTGCGCAGGCTCGGCCCCAGCACGCCGATGACCGCGATGGCGAGCAGGATGAAGGGGAAGGCGAGCTGGATGTCGGCCAGCCGCATGAAGAAGTCGTCGACCCTGCCGCCGAAATAGCCGGCCACGAGACCGATGGCCATGCCGAGCACGCCGGAGATCAGCACGGCCGAGAGCCCGACGACCAGGGCCACGCGCGAGCCGTAGATGATGCGCGCCAGGATGTCGCGCCCCAGGTGATCCGTGCCCAGAACGTGCGCCTGTCCCGCCGCGTTTCGCCACCCGGGCTCTTTGAGACGCTGATTGATGTCCTGCTCGATCGGGTCGAAGGCGGTGACGAGCGGAGCGCCCAACGCCGCCAGCACCACCACCGCCACCACGGCCAGCCCGAAGAGGGCGGTGCGCCGGCGCACGAGGCGCTTGAGGGTGGCGATCCACTGGCGCTCCTCGGGTGCGGAGGGGATGGGGAGGGCGACCGTGGTGACGCCGCTGGGCGGCGCCATCAGCGAAACCGGATGCGCGGGTCGAGCCAGGTGTAGGTCACGTCCACGAGAAAGTTCAGGAACACGAAGGTGCTGGCGAGGAGAAAGACGGCGGCCTGCACCACGGGATAATCGCGGTTGGTGATCGCCTGCACGGACAGCCGCCCCACCCCGGGCCACGAGAAGATCGTCTCGGTGATGACGGAGCCCCCGAGGAGGGTGCCGAGCTCGATGCCGACAATGGTGATGATGGGGATGGAGGCGTTCTTGAGGGCGTGCTTCCAGACCACCGGCTGCTCGGAGACGCCCTTGGCCCGCGCCGTGCGGATGTAGTCCTGTCCCAGGACCTCGAGCATGCCCGAGCGCGTGAGCCGCGTGATGCGCGCCGTGGTGAAGAGCCCGAGGGTCACCGCGGGCAGGATGAGGTGCTGGAAATCACCGCGGCCGGACGAGGGCAGCCAGTTGAGACGTACCGAGAACACCAGGATGAGCATGATGCCGAGCCAGAAGGTCGGCATGGCCTGGCCCGTCAGCGCCACCACGGTCGACACGTAGTCCACCGCGCTGTTGCGCTTGACGGCGGAGAGGATGCCCGCGGGAATGGCCAGACACAGGGCGAGCAAGAGACTCGCCCCCGCAAGCTGAAAGGTGGCGGGCAGGCGCTCGAGCACGAGCGCCATGGCGGGCTCGCCGTGACGCAGCGACTCCCCGAAGTCTCCCCGGAGCGCGCCTCTGAGGAAGCGCGTGTACTGGACGATCCACGGGTCGTCGAAGCCCATGGCCTTGCGGAAGCGGGTGATGTCCTCGGCCGAGGCATCCGGCGGCAAGAGAAGGCCCACGGGATCGCCCGTCAGGTGCAGGATGAAGAAGACCACGACGGAGACGCCGAAGAGGACGAGGACGGCCTGCCACAAGCGGCGCAGCAGATAGAAT
>DASYTI010000056.1 GCA_036002485.1 Candidatus Methylomirabilota bacterium
CGGGCTATGACTGGGGTGGACGCGCTGCCTGTATCGTTGCCCTCGTGGCGCCTGAGCGCGTGCGCGCGCTCGTCACCATCGGAGGCTATAACGTCCAAAACACCCTGGGGCCGCCGCGCCCCGCCAGCCCGCTCGAGGAGCGAGCGTACTGGTATCAGTGGTATTTCAATACGGAGCGCGGCCGCCTGGGCCTCGAGCAGAACCGGCGCGAGCTGTGTCGCTTCCTGTGGCAGGAGTGGTCGCCGACCTGGCGGTTCGATGACGCCACCTTCGACCGGACGGCGCCGTCATTCGACAATCCTGACTTCGTCGAGGTGGTGATCCATTCCTATCGCCATCGCCACGGCAATGCGCCCAGCGACCCACGCTTCGATGCCATGGAGCGCCGACTTGCGGAGCGGCCTCCCATCACCGTACCCAGCGTGGCGCTCTGGGGCGGCGATGATGGGGTCGATCCCACGCGCCGCTCGGAGCGGCACATGTCGCTGTTTCCCGGCGGCACCGAGCGTCGCATCGTGGCCGGCGTCGGTCATTTCATGCCGCGCGAGCAACCCGCGGCCGTGGTCGAGGCGATGCGGGAACTCCTCGCGAAGTCCGAGTAGAAATCGGGAGCCCTCCACGCCCTTGCGGGCGGCGACGATATGTGCGCCTCGCCGCTCCTGACCGCGGTGGTCGAGGGGGGAAAGCTCGGCCCTCACGATCCGCTTTCGCATCCGGTGCCATGGTGGAGCCTCACGAAGGTGGCGCTGGCCGCGGGCGCCCTCGCCCTCGTGGCGCGAGAAAAGCTCGCGCTGGACGCGCCCCTCGCCGGGCGGCCCTTCACCTTGCGCCAGCTCCTGCAGCACACGGCGGGTGTCCCCGACTACGGCGGGCTTGCCGCCTATCACGAGGCCGTGGCGAGGAGCGACGAGCCCTGGAGTACGCACGAGCTCTTGCGGCGCGCCGATGCGGAGACCTTGCTCTTTCCGCCAGGACGAGGCTGGGCCTATTCGAATGTCGGATACCTCATCGTCCGTCGCCTCATCGAGGACGCGGCAGGCGAAGAGATCGACGCGGCGCTTCAGCGCCTGGTGTTCACCCCATTGCGGGTGCCGGGGGTGCGGCTCGCGCGCGTCCCTAGCGATCTCGGCGTCACCGCGTGGGGCAATGAGGCGGGCTACCATCCGGGCTGGGTCTATCACGGCCTTCTGATCGGCACGCCGGGCGAGGCCGCGCTGTTCCTCGATCGCCTGCTCTCGGGTCCTTTGCTCCCGCCCGCGCTGCTGGACGCCATGGCTGAGCCTTACCCTCTCGGCGGGCCCATGCAGCGCCGGCCGTGGCGCACGCCGGGCTACGGCCTCGGCCTCATGATAGATGTCGCGTCTCCCCGAGGCCGGTGCCACGGTCATACGGGCCAGGGACCGGGCAGCACGGCGGCCGCCTACCGCTTCGCTGATCTCGACTCGCCATGTACGGCGTCGGCATTTGCGCCGGTGGAGGACCAAGGGGTCGTCGAACAGGCCGTGCTCGCCTTGCCAAAGACGATGAGCTAGAGTGCCGAAGATGCCCATCACCCGGGGAGAAGGAGTGACTGAGCGATGACGAAAGACGAGCTGAAGCGGCGCATCTTCGAGGCGATCGACAAGCGGGCCGACGAGATCATCGGCATCGGCGAGCGCATTCTCAAGAATCCGGAGATGGGCTTCAAGGAAGTCAAGACGGCGGCCCTGGTTCAGGAGACCTTCCAGCGACTGGGTCTGGAGTCGCGCACCGGGCTCGCCATGACCGGGGTGCGGGCGGATGCCCGCGGGCGCGCGGGCGAGGGCCCGACCTTCGCGCTGCTCGGCGAGCTCGACGGCCTCCGCGTCACGGGCCATCCGCAGGCTGATCCCGAGACGGGCGCCGCCCACGCATGCGGCCACAATGCCCAGGTGGCCGGGATGCTGGGGGCGGCCATGGGGCTCGTCGACGCCAAGGCCTTCGATCATCTCGCCGGGCGGGTGGCCCTCTTCGCCGTCCCCGCCGAGGAGGGCGGCGACATCGAGTGGCGTCAGGCCCAGATCAGGGCGGGCAGGCTCGAGTTCCCGTGCGGCAAGCAGGAGCTGATCAAGCTGGGCTGCTTCGACGACGTGGATCTCGCCATGATGATCCACACCAACTGGCGCGCCGAGGACGGCAAGGCCGGCGTGCCCGCGTCCAACAATGGCCGGGTGGGGAAGACCGCGCGATTCGTGGGCCGCGCGTCCCATGCCGGCGGAGCGCCGCACATGGGGGTGAACGCCCTCTATGCCGCCCAGATCGGGCTCGCCGCCATCAATGCCCTCCGCGAGACGTTTCGCGACGAAGACTCGATCCGCGTCCACCCCATTCTCACGCATGGCGGGTCGCAGGTGAACGTGATCCCGGGCGAGGCACGCCTCGAGATGTACGTGAGGGGCAAGAATGCGGAAGGCGTGCTCGACGCGAGCCGGAAGGTGGACCGGGCCCTTCGCGCCGGCGCCCTGGCTCTGGGCGCGCAAGTGGAGATCGAGACGCTGCCCGGGCCCATGCCGCTGCTCTGCGATCAGAGCATGTCCAGGCTCTTCGAGAGTACGGCCAAAGGCCTCGTGGGCCAGGAGCAGTATCGGGACATCCCGCATCGATCGGGGTCGACGGACATGGGAGACGTGAGCCAGATCATGCCGAGCCTGCATCCTTACATGGGCGGGGCGCAGGGACCGGGCCATGCCGCGACCTTCGCCATCGTGGACAAACAGCTCGGCTATGTCCTGCCCGCCAAGGCCCTGGCCGCCATGGTCGTCGATCTTCTCGCCGACGGGGCCGCGGGCGCGCGCGAGATCGTCGCCAAGGCCAAGCCACCGATGAGCCGCGAGGACTACCTCACCTTTCAGCGGGGCATGGCGCGGCGCGAACTCTTCGACGGCGCCGCACCATCAAAGAGCTCGTAGGCTGCTCACTTCGTCGGAGTCGTCGCCCCCTGATCTACTCAGCCCTCGAACTGCGGCCCTCTCCCCCGATGGGGGAGAGGGCGGAAGGAAGCCCTCGCTAAGCTAGAATCCCTCTCCCCCACTGGGGGAGAGGGCAGGGTGAGGGGGAAGTCGATGGCCGCGCGCGATCTACTTAGAGCTTGCCGCAGTCGACGCGCGATCAGTTCTCTACTGGATCACCTGGGTGGCCTGCACCAGGACCGACTGCGGAATGGTCAGGCCGAGAGCCCGGGCGGTCTTCAGGTTGACGAACAGGTCTAACTTCGTGGGCTGCTCCATCGGAAGGTCGGCCGGATTGGCTCCCTTCAGGATCTTGTCCACGTGCGTTGCCGACCGCCGGTACGAATCGACGAGGTCCGGCCCCAGGGACAGCAGGCCCCCGGCTTCCACGAACTCCTTGATGTCCATCGTCGTCGGCAGTCGGTACTTGAGCGCGAGGTCTGCGACCATTCTTGGCCGGTTCGCGACCAGGGGATCACCCGGCGCGATCAGCGCACCTGCGCCCTGCCTGGTCGCGGTCTTGAAGGCGCCCGCGAGGTCCCCGGGAACCCGCACTTCGAGGCGTTGAAGCTTCAACCCCAGCGTGGGGGCCGCGGCCTCGAGCTCCTTCAAGACCGGCCCGTAGGTGGGATTGGGCGGGTTCCAGAAGACCGCCACCCGCGCAAGGCTCGGCACGATCGCCTTGAGCAGCTCCAGCCGCTTCCCGCCGAGCTGCGAAGTCATCAATGTCATCCCCGTGACGTTGCCGCCCGGCCGCGCGAGGCTGGCGACGAGTCCGGTCTCGACCGGATTGGCGGCGAGGCCCCCCATGACGATGGGGATCGCGCTGGTGGCTTGCTTGGCCGCAAAGCTCGCCGGCGTACCGGAAGCCAGGATCAGCTTCACCTTCAGGTCGACCAGCTCGGCCGCGAGCTCGGGCAGCCGATCATTGCGGTCCTCCGAGAAGCGGTACTCGATGGCGATGTTCTGGCCCTCGACGTAGCCGAGCTCGCGCAGCCCCTGGAGAAAGCCCTCGATCATAAAGGCCCGGCCCTCGCGCGAGCCGACGGCCAGAAAACCGATCCGGGGAACTTTCGCGGCCTGCTGGCCGGGCCTCTCGCAGCCAGACAGAAGGCTGAAAGCGGCCAGGGCCACGCTGCCCTGCAGGAGCTCGCGACGGCTATGGCGGCGCATGCTGGCCCCCCTGGACTGCGTGTATCGCGTGCCGCTCAATTCCATCAAAGCTGGCCGGAGTCGCCCCAGCCCTCGAGCAGCTTGACGTAGTCGGGGTTCTCGTAGCGGTCGAGGCGGAAGGCGGGAGCATAGCGCGGGAGCGGGCGCTCGGCGATGTAGTCGGCGAGAAGATCCGCCGCGCCATTGGAGGCCATCATGCCGTAGCCGGAGAGCGCGCCGATCACGTAGGCGCCCTCCATGGGCAGCGGCCCGGCGAGAAAGCGATTCTCTCGCGTCTTGGTGTAGTAGCCGCCGTCCACGAAGCAGCGAGGCATGCGCGTGAGATAGGGCGAGAGACGCGGGATCATCCGCGCCATCCCATGGAGCACGACCTCGGGGTAGGCAGGATCGAATTCCGGCGGAAAGCTGGGCTCCACGGTCTCGACGTCATAGGTCCAGATGCCGAGGACGGAAGTGCTTTCCCCCGCGCCCTCGGGACGGCCGTGCGCGCCCCCCGGTAGCTCGTCCACGAGACGCCGGTGGCGGGCCGAGCTCGACAGCTCCTCCCGCTCGTCCTCCGACCACGCGATGGTCACCGGATCGGTCCAGATGGTCAGGGGCGCCGAGCGCGGCATCGCGCCGAGCGGGTCGTTGAAGGCGATCTTGGCGTGCAGCTCGCAGAAGAGCGGGAGCTTGATCCCGAGCATCCGGGCCGCCGTCTCGTGTAACGGTCCCGCCGCCAGCACCACGCGCGAGGTCCCGATGGTCTGGAGGCCACCTGCGGCGCGCATGTCGACGCCGCGCACGCGTCCGCCTGCCGTGTCGATGCGCTCCACCCGACCTTCCATGAGGCGGACCCCATGCTCGCGGGCGCGCTCGAGCATGTACATGCCGAGCTGCTGGCCGCTGAACCATCCGCAGCGCCGGGCGTGGACGAGGGCCAGCGTCTCCGGGGCGAGGAAGGGGAAGTGGCGCCGGATGAGTACCGGCTCGGTGATCACGTCCGAGCCGGTCAGCGGCGAGTCGAATCCTTCTGAGGCGGCGGGCTCGTAGCCGCTTGCCACCGTCGCGTGCAGGCGCATCGGCCCGGAGCCGAGCGTGGCCGCCTCGCGTGCCATCTCCACGAAGCGAGAGACGCGCGCGGGGTCAGCGGTGGCGAAGAGGTAGCCACGCCGATTGAGGCGCATGACATTGTCGCTCTCGTGGGCCAGCTCCTCGAGAAGGTCGATGCTCCGGTTCATCACCGCGACCATGTCGTCGCCGGGACCGGGCCACCAGTTGCGGTAGCACTCCGCGGACTTGTCGCTGGTCAGGGAGAGGGGCGGGCGCTCGTCCACCAGGAGCACGTCGCGCACTCCGCGGCGCACGGCCAGGTGGTAGGCGGTGGCGACGCCGGCGATACCTGCGCCACAGATCACGACCTCCGCTGCGACTTGGGCCACGATGCCCGCCAGCATACCTCAATCCCTCAGCCTCGCGTTGCGTACGCCTTCACACTCCTTTACCTTCACGACATATCCCCTTCACGTGGCCGCCACATGGTGCGGCACGAGCAGGGAGGGGCGCCTGCGAAGTGATCTAGCCACGGGAGGGGCGCATGCGAGCAAGAGAGGTGCTCGGAGGGCTGGTGCTGGTTCTCGGGCTGACGGTGCCGGCGGCGGGACAATCACCGGAGGACGCGCAGGCACCGGAGCTCCTGCCCGTGGCCTATGAGGAGATGGGTCGGGCCGCGGACCGTCCCGAGATGCAGGGACACCGGGCTTTCGGCGGCTGGCAGCACCGCGCCGGAGGGTGGCAGGGGCGAGGCGGGCGCTCCTTCATCGGCATGGTGCTCCGCCATCGACAGGAGCTGGGGCTGACCCCTCAGCAGGTGGAGTCGATCCAGAAGCTCGGCATGGACTTTCGACGGGCGGCCATCCGGCGCACGGCCGATCAGCAGCTCGCTCGGCTCGATCTGATGGAATTGCGGCGAAGCGATCCCGTGGACATGGGCAAGGTCGAGACCAAGGTCCGGGAGATCGAGCGCATGCGGGCCGATGGGCAGATCGCCGCCATCCGCACGAGCGAGCAGGCCAAGGCCCAGCTCACGGCCGAGCAGAAGGAGAAGCTCAAGGGACTCTGGGCCGCGCGCTGGCAGCGGATGCCCTAGGCCGAACTTTTCGTGATCGCGCGTGCCGCATTTTTGCCTCCCCCTCATCCTGCCCTCTCCCCCTCTGGGGGCGAGGGATCAAAATGAATTCCTCTCCCTCGGAGAGGAGAGGGCCGCAGTTCGAGCTGAAGGGCGCAGCCCTGAGGCGAGGCCTGAGTAGACCAGGGTGGCGTTGTCTGGCGAATAGTCCAGGCCAGGACTCAGACGGGATGGAGGCGATGTCCGAGGGGGCGAGCCGCAGTAGGGTACACTCCTCGAATGGCGCTCGCCCCGATCATCCGTCGCTACGAGCCGGCGGACTTTGATGCGGTGAACGATCTCTGGCGGCGCGCCCGCCTCCGGGCCTTTCCGGATTTCCAGGCGCGGAAGGGACATACGGCGGAGGAGGATCGCGAGCACTTCCGCGACGTGGTCCTGGTCCGTCATGATGTCTGGGTGGCGGAGCTCGACGGGAGGGCCACGGGGTTTCTGGCCATGGCCGGTGATTTCATCGACCAGCTCTACATTGACCCGGATCACCAGCGGAAGGGCATCGGGCGCGCCCTGATCGCTCATGCCCAGGCGCTGTCGCCCTCCGGCCTTCGCCTCTTCACCTTCCAGATCAACCACGATGGCCGCGCCTTCTATGAGAGCCTCGGGTTCGTGGCCGTGAGGCTCGGCGTCAGCCCGGCGCCGGAATCCGAGCCCGATGTCGAATACCACTGGAAGCCTCAACGGGAGAGCATCGCCTGCTCGTAGCCCCAGCAATCTTTCGTGGTACAGTACCGACCGCCGGACGTGCAGGCATTGATCCGCAACGATCCAGAGGAGGGAGTCGATCATGACCGATTCAGCCCTGACCATACGATCGCTCAAGGACAAGGTCTCGCCAGAGGAATGGGCGGTGCGTGTGGATCTCGCGGCCTGCTATCGGCTCGTGTCGCGGTACGGCTGGGAGGATCTCGTCTTCACGCATATCAGCGCGCGGGTCCCGGGCACCCAGGACCACTTCCTGATCAATCCGTACGGTCTGTTCTTCGACGAGATCACGGCCTCGAGCCTGGTCAAGATCGACCAGGAGGGCAACAAGGCGGATGACTCGCCGTTTCCCGTCAACGCCGCTGGCTTCGTCATTCACAGCGCCATTCATGGCGCGCGCCACGACGCCCAGTGCGTGCTGCACACACACACCCCGAGCGGGGTGGCCGTCTCGACGCAGCGGGCGGGACTGCTCCCGATCTCCCAGCATTCGATCTCGGTGCTCGGGAGCCTGAGCTACCATGACTTCGAAGGTCCGGCCCTCCGGGACGACGAGAAGCCCCGGCTCGTGGCGGACCTCGGCGACAAGAACTCGCTGATCTTGAGAAATCACGGGCTCCTGACCGTGGGGGAGACCGTGGCCGAGGCCTTCGTCTCCATGTACTACCTGGAGACGTCCTGCGCGATCCAGGTACGCGCCCAGTCGGGCGGGGGAGAGCTGATCTCGGTTCCCAAGGAGATCATCGACAGCGCCTACCCTGTCATGGGCGCCAGACGGGGAGGGAGCCGGGGCGAGCTGGTGTGGCCCGGGCTGCTCCGGCGGCTCGACCGTAGCGATCCCTCGTATCGCGACTGATCGCGCGCCTCGAGGCTTCCATGATCGCGCTCAGGCTGGCCGTGGCCGTCGCCCTCGCTCTCTTCGCCACGCCCGCATGGGCGCAGCTCGATCAGGTCCTCAAAGGTCTTGGCCTAAGCCAGCAAGGCAGCGGCCTGTCCGACGTCAAGGTCGGAGCCGGGTTGAAGGAGGCGCTCCAGGTCGCCACCGAGAAGTCAGTCAGTCTCACCGGGCGGACGAACGGCTACTTCGGCAACGAGGCGATCAAGATCCTCATGCCCGAGAAGCTGCGCAGCGTGGAGCAGGGGCTGCGGGTCGTGGGCTACGGCCCCAAGGTCGACGAGTTCGTGCTGAGCATGAACCGGGCCGCCGAGAAGGCCGCGCCGGCCGCCAAGAAGATCTTCTGGGACGCCATCGGCTCGATGACCTTCGACGACGCCCAGAAGATTCTGGGGGGCGGGGACACCGCGGCCACGGACTTCTTCAAGCGGACGACGACCGACAAGCTCACGGCGGCCTTCAAGCCCGTGGTGGATCGCACCATGGGAGAAGTCGGAGTGGTCCGCAAGTACAAGGAGCTGATGGGGCGCTTCGAGGCCATTCCCTTCGCGCAGAGCCAGACCTTCGACCTCGACGGCTACGTGGTCGGCAAGGCGCTGGACGGTCTGTTCCACGTGGTGGGCGAGCAGGAGCGGCAGATCCGAACGAACCCGGCGGCGCGGACGACGGCCCTGCTCAAGGAAGTCTTTGCCTCGAAGTGACCTGCGCGGGAGATCTGACGTGAAAAGGCATGTGATCGTCTCGGCCGTCGTCCTGAGCCTCGCCGCGAGCCTCGTGCTTGTCTCCGGCGCGGCTTTGGCCCAGCAGCCGCGCACGGGCTCTGCCGGCGGCCGCCCGGGTGCGGGCGGCCACGTGGGCATGCACCGCCCCGTTCCTCCACCTTTTGTGCGTCCGCCCTTCGTCCATCGGCCTGGCCATTTCCCCGCGCGGTTTTTCGTGTACGCGGCACCCCCCTGGTACGGCCCGTCTTACTCCACGCCTGTCTACAGTCCGCCGGTCGTGATCGCGGTCGCGCCGCCGCCCCCCATCACGCCGTATCAGTGGGTCTGGATTCCGAGTCCTCCCCCGGCTCCTCCTACGGCGCCGCCCCCGCCTTCCGCGCCAGCGGCCGCTGACCGGGAGCCCGCCCGCCAGAGCCAGATCTATCGCTGGGTGGACGAGGACGGCGTCGCGAACTGGACGGACGGCTGGGACTCCGTGCCAGAGCGTTACCGCGCCCAGGCCAAGCGAAGGGTCTCCGGCTGATCAGGCCGAGGGGAGAATCTCATGAGCGATGGACGCGCCATCGAGGCTGAAGCCACCGAGCTCCTGCGGACGCTCATCCGGAACAAGTGCGTCAACGATGGCACGGTCGGATCGGGGCAAGAGACGCGGAACGCCTCCGCGCTCGAGGACTACTTCGCGGGCTCGGGCGTGTCCTGCGAGCGGTACACGTCGAAGCCGGGGAGGGAAAGCCTCATCGTCCGCATCGAGGGCTCCGATCCGTCGGCCCCGCGGCTCCTCCTCATGGGTCATACCGACGTCGTTCCCGTGAGCGCGGACGGCTGGCGTCGCGATCCTTTCGGGGGCGAGCTCGAGGACGGCATCGTGTGGGGACGCGGGGCCATCGACATGCTCAATCTCACGGCGACCATGGCCGTGGCCACTCGCCAGCTCGCCCGGAGCGACTTCCGCCCGCGGGGCACCCTCATCTATCTGGCGGTGGCCGACGAGGAGGCGGGCGGCACCCACGGCGCCGGCCACCTGGTCGAGCGCGAGCCTCAAGCGGTCAAGACCGACTACGTCATCACCGAGAACGGCGGGGTGCCTATCCCCACGCGCTCCGGCCACGTGCTGACCCTGGGGGTGGGCGAGAAGGGCGCCAACTGGCGGCGGCTCACCGTGGCCGGCACGCCCGGCCATGGCTCGCGTCCCTTCCGCACCGACAACGCGCTGGTGACGGCGGCCGAGGTGGTCCGCCGGATCGGCGGCTATCACCCCAAGGCGCGGATCTTCGACGTGTGGCGCCGCTACGTGGAGGCCCTCGAGCTCGGCCCCGACCTCACGCGCGACCTCACCGATGCCGACCGCGTCCTCGAGTCGGCCCGCGAGCTCGACAACCTGGCTCTGGCCCGGGAGGCCCACGCCTGCACCCACACCACCTTCTCGCCCAACGTCATTCACGGCGACGTGAAGACCAACGTCATCCCCGACCGTGTCGAGATCGACGTGGATATCCGCGCCCTGCCAGGCGTGACGCCGGAGGAGGTCGATGCCATGCTCGCGGAAGCCCTCGGAGAGCTGGCGTCTCGCGTGACGATCACGCATGGGCGCGCCGAGCCCGGATCGCTCAGCTCGCCGGATACGCCGCTCTTCGATTCCGTGAGGCGGATCGCGGAAAAACTCCTGCCCGGCAGCCGCGTGGTTCCGCGGCTGACCACCGGCGGCACCGACGGCAAGTTCTTCCGCTGGCGGAACATTCCCGCCTACGGCTTCGGCTTGCACTCCCTGCGCATCCCGCACACGGAGTATCCGATCATGTTTCACGGCCGCAACGAGCGCGTCGACACGGAGAGCCTCAAGCTCTCCGCCATGATGTGGGAGGCCCTGTGCCGGGACTTCCTGGCCTGAGCGCCTCTGTCCACCGGGTCCGGGGGGGAGCGCCGGCTGTCGCTCCCTCTGAGGGTTGGCTCGGCTCGCCTTCGGCTGTGCCTCACAGTGCAACCCCGGGCCCCCCCACCAGCTGGCGTGACATCCACATGCTTCTCACCACTGACGGCGGGGAGGACATATGAAGGGACGCGTGGCGGTGCTCAAGGCGTACGGCGGCGAGTTCGAGCTGCGCGAGTATCCCGTGCCGGAGGTCGAGGCGGGCGCCATCCTCGTGCGCCTCTCCCGGGCCGGCGTGTGCGGCTCCGACCTTCACATCTGGCGGGGCGAGATGAAGGAAATCTACGGGGCGAGCCCGCAGGATCTCACCTTCGGCCACGAGATGTGCGGGCGCGTCGACAAGCTGGGCGCGGGGGTGACCACGGACTCGATGGGCCAGCTCCTCCGCGAGGGCGACCGCGTGACGTACCTCTACTTCTTCCCGTGCGGGCGCTGCCCCGTGTGCCTGCACGACGAGATGGGGAACTGCCCGCGCAAGGCGCGCCCCAACCGGGTGGCGGGCACGCCGCCCTACTTCAACAACGCGTACGGCGAGTACTACTACCTGCGGCCCGGCCACTTCGTCTTCAAGATCCCCGACGAGATCTCCGACGACATCGCCACCCCCACCAACTGCGCCCTCTCCCAGGTGCTCTACGGGCTGCGGCGCGCGGGGCTCCGCGCGGGGCACGCCGTGGTGATCCAGGGCGCGGGCGGTCTCGGCATCAACGCGGTGGCGGTGGCGCGCGACCTGGGCGCGGACAAGGTCATCGTGATCGACCGGTTGCCCGAGCGGCTGGAGCTGGCCCGGGCCTTCGGCGCCGATCACACCCTGAGCGCCGTCGAGCTTTCCACGGCGGACCGACGCGTGGAGGCAGTCAAGGAGCTGACGGGCGGGTTCGGCGCCGACGTGGTCGCCGATCTGGTCGGCTATCCCGAGGTCATCCCCGAAGGACTGCGGATGCTGCGGGGCGGCGGCTGCTACCTCGAGGTGGGCAGCATCGCGCCCGGCAACATCTTCAGCTACGACGCCACCGCCCTCGTCCGCGGCAACTCGCGGCTCGTGGCCAC
>DASYTI010000057.1 GCA_036002485.1 Candidatus Methylomirabilota bacterium
CCGCTCCAGGCCAAGACGTACGATGCCCTCGCGGAGCTCTGGCGGGCGCGCTTCCGGCCCAGCGTCGTCAAGCAGATGCAGGACGCGGCGGCCGCGATCCGCGCCAGGGTCTCTCAGGCCGCGCCGGAGCCCAAGCAGTAGCTCGGTCCTCTCCCCCCTCAGCGAGAGGGACTAGCGGGAGAGATGACCGGGCACGGCGGGGCGGCCTTCCAGGCGCTGGCGGAAGAGCGCCTCGGCATCCTTGGTCCGGCCCGCCCGTAGATACGAGCTCAGCAGCGTCTGCTCGAAGACGTCGCGCTGGGCGCGGCTGCCTCCGACCCGCACGATCTCCTCGAAGACCGGCTCGATGAGACGGATGGCCTCGCCATAGTCACCGCGCGCGAAGGCGGCCATACCCTCGGCGACGTCGGCGACCACGGGGCCGGCGGGCTGGCGTCCTTCCCGCTCCATCTTCCGCAGCTCGGCGAGCCGGCTCTCGACCGCCGCGTGGTCGCCCGCCGCCGCCAGCGCCATGACGATGTGGGCCTCGGCAAAGGCCGTGCTCGGTCGCGGAAAGGACCGAGCGGCAAAGTCCCGGATCTCGCCCCACGGAAGCGCGGCGGGGCCCACTCCCCAGAGCTGGCAGCGCCACAGGAACGCGCTGCTGTCCGCCACCGCCCCCGTGGCCGCGGAGCGCGCGACGCCGGGACGGATGCTGTCCTCGTAGACGGCGAGCGCGCGCGCGCCGCGCCCCGCCCCGAGCTCGAAGAGCGAGAGATGCCAGGAGAGATGGCAGTGCAGCTGGGCCGCGCGCTCGTATCCGGGGATCCACCCGTTCACGAAGTCGGCGCCCCCGATACTGTCGCCTTCCTCATAGAAGACGTGCGCGAGGGCGTGGGCGGCGTTCGCGTTGCGCGGCCGGAGCGTGAGCGACCGCTCGATCTTGCGCCGGCCCTCCGCCGGGCTGCCCGACTCCGTGCAGGCGAAGCCGTGCATGCCCAGGAACCACCAGTCGTCCTCGTAGGCGGACGCGACCCCATCGAGCAAGTCCCGAAGCAGCTTGTCGCGATCCCGCCGGCCGCTGGCTCCCACGAGGCTGTAGACCCCGGTGACGAGCGACAGCACGAGGGCATCGCGTGGCGTGTCCGCGAGGTGCTCGCGCACGAGGGCGAGCCCGCCCGTCAGCTCGCCGTCGATGGCGAGGGAGAGCGCCTCGATGTGGCGGCGCTCGCGCGGTGTGACCCCGCCCGCGAGCGCGCGCGCCCGGCCAATCGCCTCCTTGGCGGCGGGAACGGCGCCGCGGGCCTGCAGGCCACGGGCGCGGGCAGCGTGACCCAGCGCGAAGTCTGGATCCGCCTCGAGGGCCGCCTCGAGTGCCGGCTCGACGCCCGCGCTCGCCGAGAGGAACGCGTCCACGCCGAGCCGGTACTGCTCGGCGGCGCGCTCGGAAGTGGTGGACAGGCGAAGACCGCCACGGTCCTCAAACATAGCCGGGGCCCTCGATCACCGGGTGAGCTGTCAGAAAAGCTTCGTCGATCTCGACGCCGAGGCCGGGCTTCTCCAGCGGCCGCACGCAGCCGTCCGTGCCGATCCGGTAGGGCTCGCTGCCGAGCTTGTCGCGGAAGAGGTTGTACGTGGAGACGTCGGCCTCGAAATAGCCGGCATTGTCGATGGCGGCCAGAAAATGGATGCAGGCGGCCATGTTGAGGCCGGTCATCGAGGTATGCGGGTTGATGGAGAGCTTCCACGTCGAGGCGAGGGCCGCGATGCGCAGCCCTTCCGTGATGCCCCCGGTCTTGGAAAGATCGGGCTGCAGGATGGTGATCACCCGGTCCTCGATCACGCGGGAGAACTCGAAGCGCGTGTAGTGATTTTCGCCGGCGGCCAAGGGTACGCGGGCAAAGGTGGCCGCCTGCGCATAGCTCCGGTGGTCGTGGGGCGGAAAGGGCTCCTCGAGCCAGCCCACGGCATGAGCCTCCAGTCCCGGCATGGCCTGGCGCGCATCCGCCACGGTGTAGCCGGTATTGGCGTCAGAGAGAATGGTCAGCCCCTCGCCGAAGGCCTTGCGCACCGCCGCCACGCGCTCGAGATCACGCGTGGGAGCATCGCCGATACGGAGCTTGACCGCCTTGTAGCCCGCCTCGACGTGGACACGCGCCTCGTCCACGAGCGCCGCGGGCTCCTGATAGCCGAGCGAGACACCGCCCGCATACGCGGGGATGGGGCGCGCCGCGCCGCCGAGAAGACGATAGAGCGGCCAGCCCACCGCCTTGCCGCGTATATCCCAGAGCGCCATGTCGATGCCGCTCATGGCGATGGCCGTGGCCGCGCCCATCCCGTGGGAGCCCAGCTGCATCTTGTAGATCTTGGCCCACACCCCAACAACATCAGATGCGTCCATTCCCATGACGAGCTGCTTGAGCGTGGTATTGGCGTGGTGGGCGACCGCGCCGGGCGAGCGGCCGTGATGCGACTCGCCCCAGCCGACCAGGCCCCCGTCCGTCGTCACCTTGACCACGACGGCGTCGCGCTTGACCGCCATCCCGATGCCCAGCGAGACACGGGCCTCGGGCGGGACGGGAAACGACGTGGGAAACGCGCGAATGTCCGCGATCTTCATCGAGGACTCCCCCTCACTAACTCAGCCCTCGCCTCGCGGCTCTGCCGCTCAGCTCGAACTACGGCCCTCTCCCCCTCCTGGGGAGAGGGTTCAAAAGTCTCCCTCTCCCTTCCAGGGAGAGGGCCGGGGTGAGGGTGGCCGATCGCACCCTGAAGCATGTCCATGCTCAGCAGTTCATGTATTTGCCGCTCACCAGAGACTTCACGGTGCCGTCGGCGTCGAAGACGTGGCGCTGGAGGCCCATGAGGTCCTTGCCGTAGACGTGGATCTCCAGCGTGTCCTTGGTGGTTGGATTGTGCATGGCGTGGATCTCGTCGTGGGGTGGCACGAGTCGGGACACGGCGCCGGGCTTGTGACGAAGCACCTCGCGCACTTCGAGCGCCACCTTGCCTCCGAGGGAGCGCGCGCCCGTGGAGACATAGCGCGTCTCCTGGATCTCGTTCTCGACCACCCCCACCAGGCCCCACGTTTCATGATCGTGAGAGCGGGCCTCGTCACCCGGCGGCCAGATCACCGAGGTGACGTTGAATCGCGGGCCCCGGTGGAGGATGTAGCGGCCCCGCTGACCCGCCGGCGCGGTGCGATACTCGGCGGGAATCGCCTCCGGATTGCCGCAGAGCTTCTCGAGGAACGGCGCCGCCCGGCGGGTGATGACCTCGGGGTCCTGCTCCTTGCTCGTGATCGCCTCGAGATCCTCGAGGAACTGCTTGAACGTGTACACCGTCATCGATCTCCTCCTCAGAGCTCGACCGGTGTGTCGGAGCGGCCGCCCCACTCCGTCCACGAGCCGTCATAGACCGCGACCTTCTTGTGCCCGATCACGTGAAGCCCCAGGGCCAGCACCGAGGCCGTCACCCCCGAGCCGCAGGTGGTCGCCACCGGTTTGCGCGGATCCAGTCCCGCCTCGCGAAACGCCTCCTTGAGCCCCTCGGGAGGAAGGAGGGTGCCGTCCGGCCGGTAGAGCATGTCATAGGGCAGGTTGAAGCTGCCCGGAATGTGGCCGGCGCGCAGCCCCTGACGCGGCTCGGCCTCGGTGCCGTAAAAGCGGCCGCGCGAGCGAGCGTCCAGCACCTGCTCGCGACGCGTGTCGACATTGCGTCGCATCTGCTCGAGCCCGCGCACGAGCGCGGGCCGGAGCTTGGCGCGGAAGCGACGGACGGCGGGGGTGGGCGCCCCCGTGGCGAGGGGACGCCCCTCGGCCTTCCACTTCTTGAGTCCGCCGTCGAGCACAGCCACCCGATCGTGCCCGAAGGCCCGGAAGGTCCACCAGACGCGCGCGGCGCTGACCACGCCGCGGGTGTCATAGACCACGATGAGGTCATGGCTCGACAGCCCCAGCGCGCTCATGTGGCGGGAGAACTCCGCCGCCGCGGGAAGCATGTGGGGAAGAGGCGTGGTGCGATCGGCGATCTCGTCGATGTCGAAGAAGACCGCCCCGGGGATATGCCCTTCCTCGAACTCGCGGCGCGCGCTGCGCTGGAGCTGAGGCATGTGCCAGGTGCCGTCCACCACGCGCACGCGAGAGTTCTCCCCGCCCCCGCGAGGATCAGATAGAACCGCGGCCAGCCACTCCGTGGTCACGACGAGGCCCGGGCTCTTGAAGGCGGCCGGCCCCCGGGCCGCCTTCGTGCGGGCCCGGGGTCGTGCGGGACGCTTCGCGCGGCGGCTTACTTTGACCGCGCGGCGTCGAGGGCGGCGGGGTCGAGATCGACTTCCCATTTCAGATAGGCCTCCATGGCCTCGCGGCCCTTCTCGTACGGCTTGAGCACCACATCGTCGGTCTCGTCGAGGAGTCGGCTCTTGCCCGTCTCGAGCGCGAGCCCCACCCGCTCCCACGCAGAGGTGCCACCGTCCAGCACGCGGACGGCGGCATAGCCGACGCGCGCGAGCGCGGCCGCGGCGAGCGTCGAGGGCCGCCCGTCGCGGCACGTGAGAACGAGGGCCCGTGTCCGATCGGGGAGAGCCTGTGGAGCCTTGAGCTCGAGGCGGCTGCGGCACAGCCATGCCGCGCCCGGCACGTGGCCGCGGGCATAGACATCGCTCGGATCGACGCTGAGCACGGTGGGCGGCTGTCCTCCCGCGAGCGCGGCCTTGAGCTCCGCCGCCACGAGGCTGCCCACCACCTCCCGCGCCGCCGCGAATCCCCACGGCTCGGCCTCGGGATGGCCGGTCTCGATGGCGCCGCCCTGCTCGATCCATGCGGGGAGCCCGCCCGAGAGCACCGCCACCTGAGGCAGACCCATGCGCTTGAGCCACGAGGCGGTCATGACCGAGCGGCCGGCGCCATCGCAGACCAGCACGACGCGCGCGGCGCGCACCGCGATGTACTCGTCGGTGGCCTGGACGGCCTGGCCACCGGGGGCCCACGCGGCGCCCGCCAAATGACCGGCCTCGTATTCCTCGCGCATGCGGACATCGAGGACGACGACATTCTCCTCGGCGCGACGGGCCCAGAGATTGCTCAGCTCGACCGCCGTGATGGATGCGATCCCGTCATCCTTGGCCACCCGCGCCGCCACCGCGCGCGCCCGCTCGCGGCCCGCCTCCGACACCGCGGGCGCCCAGCGCTGGGCTCCCCGCTCGAGGGCAAAGCCGGCCAGCTCCCAACCCATGGTGCCGTTCTCGAGGGCCACGATGGGATTGGGCAGCCTCATGCGCCGGAGAGACTCGGCGCCGATATAGCTCCGGGTGCGGCCGCCGCAGTGGACGACGATGGTGGTCTCGGGTTTCGTGGCGAGCTCGCCGATCCGCAGGGTGAGCTCGCCCCCCGGCATGCTCACGGAGCCCGGGATACAGCCCCGGTGATACTCCTCGGGCGTGCGCGAATCCACGATGACCAAGTCTTCGCCGCCATCGATCCGCCGCTTCAGCTCGTGAGGGGGGATCTCGGGCGTGCCGAGGTGATGGAGGGCCCATTCCCCGAACGCCTTGCTCGGCACGTTGATGCCCGTGACGGTTTCCCGCCCTCCCGCGCACCAGTCGCCAAGCCCTCCCTCGAGCGTGCGGACGTCGGTATAGCCCATGGCGCGCACCATGGGCGAGGCGAGCGCGGCCAGGGTGCCGTCGCCGTCACACAATACGAGGGGCGTGCCCTTCGCCGACACGAGATCGCGCAGCCTGAACTCGAGGAGCCGCCGGGGCAGAGAGGTCGCGCGGAAGATATGCCCGCGCTCATAAGCCGCGCGCTCGCGGAGATCGAGGACGGCGTGGGGCGCCTCGCCCGCCATGAGCGCGGCCAGCTCACGCGGCGTCACGGCCGGGCGCCCGCCTGCGTCGTGTAGCGGAACCTGGAGAGCTCGGCGAGGCGCTCGAGGGACAGCACTCCCTCGTGCTTCTGGCCGCCGATCATCCACGTGGGATAGGCGCGCACGCCCGCCCTCACGCAGCGCTCATCGATCGTCTTATGATCGCCCGTGGGATTGCACTCCACGTACGGCAGACGCTCCGCGGCAGGCCCGAACCGGGCCTTTTGCTCTTTGCACGCGGGTCACCAGTGGGCGCCGTAGAACACGGCCTGGTTCTTCTTGAGATGCTCGGCGAGAGCCATCTGGTATCCCGCGGGCGTGGAGAAGTCCGCGGCGAAGATGAACGCGCCGAAGATCACCGCGGCCACGCCCGCCGTGATGCCGAGTCCGGCCAGGTGCTTCAGCGAATACGCCCGGGCAGGGGCCGCGGGCCGCCTCACCATCATGGTCACGAGGAGCAGGAGCGAGATGGCGCCCGAGGCGAGGCAGTAGGGGCAGGTGGCGCCGATCACGAAGACCGACAGGTACGTGAGGTAGATCGAGAAGGCCACCGCGGCCGAGACGAACATGAAGGCCGTCTGCCAGCGCCGCACGGTTTGCGGGATGACGCTCAGGACCAAGATGGCGGCGTAGACGGTGGCGCCCCAGAGGGCGGTGGGGAGACCGGCGAGGAGCGAATAGCGACTGGCCTGGACGATGTCGCAGCCGCTGCCGTCGCGGCAGAGGAAGGTTTGATTGCCGCCCAGCTTCAGCGCGGTCAGGTAGCCGGCCACGGCCAGACCCACGAGGGCCAACCCCGCGATGATCCAGTCCGGCCGCGACGTGACGGGCGGCGAGGGCATCTCGCGCGGCTTCTTGAGCTTCGGCATCAAAGTCCTCGGGCTCGGCCCGCGAGCAGGCGAGCGTTTTGTGCGAGGATTATCGCACAGGCGGAGCCGTCATGCTGCTCACGCGGGGCGACCTCGCGGGGGGCGCGGCTCGCGACTATACTTGGCGACAACCAGGAGGTGTCCCATGACGAGATCCAATCGACGCGAGTTCCTCTCCGGGGTGGCGGGGGCGGCGGCGGCCGGGCTCATGACGCGGGCCGGCCAGGCCAGCGCCCAGGGCACGGGCGGCAAGATCAAGCCGGATGATCATGCGCTGCTCGTGATCGTGGACGTGCAGAACGACTTCATTCCCGGGGGCGCCCTTCCCGTCAAGGAGGGTGATCAGATCGTTCCGCTGGTGAACAAGATCGCCGCGGGCTTCCGGCATGTGATCCTGACTCAGGACTGGCATACGCCGGGGCACATCTCCTTCGCCTCGACCCATGCCGGCAAGAAGCCCTTCGAGACGGTGGCCCTCGGCTACGGGACCCAGGTGCTCTGGCCCGATCACTGCGTGCAAGGCACGCCCGGCGCGGACTTTCACAAGGACCTCAAGGTCCCGCACGCCGAGCTCATCATTCGCAAGGGATACCGGCAGCACATGGACTCCTACTCGGCCTTCTTCGAGGCCGACGGCAAGGCGACCACGGGGCTCCGGGGCTATGTCCGGGACCGCGGGCTCCGCAATCTCTACTTCGTCGGCCTGGCCACGGACTTCTGCGTGGGCTGGTCGGCCCTGGATGCTCGCAAGGTGGGACTTCAGGCCTCGGTGATCGAGGATGCCTGCCGCGGCATCGACACGGAGGGATCGCTCGCCAAGGCCTGGGCGGCCATGCAGAAGGCCGGGGTCAAGCGCATCCAGTCCAGCGACATCACGTAAAGAGTCGATGCCGGACCCCGCCGCGTCGGAGGAGCCGCAATACCTCTATCTCACGACGCGCGGCCGGAAGACGGGGCGGCCGCGCGAGATCGAGATCTGGTTCACGCGGCGCGGGCGCTGCTTCTATCTCGTGTCCGAGCGCCGGCTCCGCGCCCACTGGGTGCAGAACCTCCTGGAGGAGCCGCGCGTGCGGTGGAGCGTGGACGGCCGGAAGTTCCGCGGCCGCGCGCGCGTGGTGCGCGCGGCCAGCGCCCCCGAGCTGGTCCGCGACATCCAGGCCCGCTCGAAGAGCAAGTACGGCTGGGGCGACGGCCTCGTGGTCGAGCTCGACCCCGGCGCGCCCGCGGCGCGCCGTCGCCCTCACGGCATGGCCTAGCGGGGGCGGCCGCGCGGCTCACCGCGCCGACGGAAAGGACGGGGGGCGCTTCTCGCGGATGGCGCGGGCGCCTTCCTTCACATCCTCGAAGCCGAAGCACAGCATCTCGAGGGCGAGCGAGTGGTCGAAGATGGGTCCGGCCTGGCGCAGCCAGTTGTTGAGCGCACGCTTGGTGAACCGGATCGCGGGCTGGCTGCCCCCGGCCAGCCCCTCGGCCACGGCCAGGGCCGTCTCCATGAGCTTGTCGGCGGGAACGCAACGGCTGACGAGACCGATGCGCTCGGCCTCACGACCGTCGATGAAATCGCTCGTGAGGAGATAGTACTTGGCCTTGGCCATGCCGCAGAGGAGAGGCCAGATGATGGCGGCGTGATCGCCCGCGGCCACGCCGAGCCGCGTGTGGCCGTCCGTGAACCTGGCCGTCTCCGAGATGATGCTGACATCGGCGAGCAGGGCCACCACGAGGCCGGCCCCCACCGCCACCCCATTGATGGCGGAGATCACCGGCTTGTCGAGGTTGATGATGTTGTACACGAGGTCCGCGGCCTCGCGCATCGTTCGGGCGGCCGCCTCGGGATTCCCCGCCATGTCCTCGACGAGCGCGATATCTCCGCCCGCCGAGAAGGCCCGTCCCGCTCCGGTGACGAGGGCCACGCGCGCCGCCGGATCGGCGTCGATGGTGAGCCACACCTGGGTCAGCTCCCAGTGCAGCCGCGCATTGGTGGCGTTCATCACTTCGGGACGGTTGATCGTGATGAGCACGACCCCGTTCTTCCGGCGGTCGAAGAGCAGGTGCTGGTAATCGGCGTAGTCCATGGACGAAGCCTCCGGGTAGGGGTCTCGCGCGATGCTAGGGGCGAGGGCCGCCACTGTCAAGGCAAGCATGCATTCGCCCCCCGTCTGGGTGTAGACTAGGCGCCCCAGGGAGGTGAGGACATGAGCGAGGAACTGGCGACCAAGGTGCAGGAGCTGATTGACTCGACCATCAATCCGGCCGTGGCCGGCCATGGTGGCTTCGTCCAGCTGATAGAAGTCAAGGACAACAAGGTCTACCTCCAGATGGGCGGCGGCTGTCAGGGCTGCGGCGCGGCGGATGTCACGCTGAAGGCCGGCATCGAGCGCCTCATCAAGGAAGAGCTTCCGGAGATCGAGGAAGTACTGGACTCCACCGACCACGCGGCCGGCACCAACCCGTACTACACGCCGGCGAAGTAGCGACTGAGCGGCGCCCCGCTCGAAGCTCGTTAGCCCGCCCTCTCCCCCAGTGGGGGAGAGGGTTCGTTTTTTAGGGCTCGCGAAGCCAGTTTTTTCCGCCCCCAGTCCCACAGCCGCACGGCGAGCAGGGCGGCCAGCACGATGGCGTAGTAGTACGGCGTCGTGCGGCCCTTCTTGGCCAGCCACAGGAAGTGGAGCACCCCGAGCACCCCCGCCACGTAGACGGCGCGATGGAGCAGTCGCCACCGGGCGCCGCCCAGGCGCTTGATCATGCCCTGGGTCGACGTGAGGGCGAGGGGGATGAGGAGCACGAGGGCGAGGACGCCCACCGTGATGAAGGGGCGCTTGAGAACGTCCTGCCCCATGCGCTTCCACGCGAAGAAGTGATCGAGCCCTATCCAGACGGTGAAGTGCAGGCAGACGTAGAAGAAGGCCAGGAGGCCGAGAAGGCGGCGAAACTGGATGGGCCAGGACCAGCGGAACAAGATGCGCAGCGGGGTCATGCCGAGACTGGTCAGGAGCAGGACGAGGGCGGTGAGCCCCAGGGTCCGCGTGATGTAGTCGATGGGATTGGCGGTGAGATCGTCAGCGAACCAACCACGCACCAGGACCCCGAGGGGCCAGAGGCTGGCCACCCAGACGGCGGCCTTGAGAGCGACCCGCCTGCGATACGTCACGCGATTTCTAGTAGAACTTCCGCAGGTCCATCCCCGTGTACATCGAAGCGACCTGATCGCCATAGCCATTGAACATCAGCGTCTCGCGGCGACGCACCTCTGGAATGCGGCGCTCGGTGGCCTGAGTCCAGCGGGGATGGTCGACCTGCGGGTTCACGTTCGAATAGAAGCCATACTCGCTGGGCGCGGCCTTGTTCCAGGCGGTCTTGGGCTCCTCCGCGGTGAGGCGGATCTTGACCAGGGACTTGGCGCTCTTGAAGCCGTACTTCCACGGCACCACCACGCGGAACGGCGCGCCGTTCTGGTTCGGGAGGACCTGGCCGTAGAGTCCGACGGTCATGAGGGTCAGGGGATGCATGGCCTCGTCGAGCCGGAGCCCTTCCGTATAGGGCCAGTCGAGAGCGAAGCCGAAGAGGCCTCGCCTTTGTCCCGGAAACATCTTCGGGTCGACGAGGGTGGTGAACTCGACGTACTTGGCCTGCCCCGTGGGCTCCACGCGCTTGAGCAGATCTTTCAAGGGAAAGCCTATCCACGGAATGACCATGGACCAAGCCTCGACGCAGCGGAGCCGGTACACCCGCTCCTCGAGAGGGAACTTCAGGATCTCCTCTATGTCGAAGGTCTTGGGTTTGGCGCAGAACCCCTCGACCTTGACCGCCCATGGGCGCGTTTTCAGCGAGGCCTGCAGCCGCTCCGGGTCCTCCTTGTTGGTGCCGAACTCGTAGAAGTTGTTGTAGGAGGTGACGTTCTTGTACGAGGTCAGCGCGTCGGGCAGCGTGAAGGCCGGGTTCCTGGCCGCCTTGAGCGGGGCGAGATTCCCCTGCGCCGAGGCCCGGGAAGGCACCAGGGCCAGCGCCGCGGCTCCCGCAATGAAGGCCCGCCGATCGAGATAGAGCCGCTCCTCGGTGATCTCCGAGGCCGGGATGTCCTCTCCTCGAACTTTCCTGTCCTGGTCACGCTTGATCAACATGAACTGATCTCCCTCTCCTTGGACTCATCGACCATCCTAACAGGTTCGCGCGCCGAGAGATTCGCGCGACCTGGAAACCTTTGGCCCACGCCCCCCGATTGAGATAATGGCCGGGTGATCCGGCCCCGTCCATGGGCAGGGTGGGTGCTCGTCCTGGCGCTTCTGACCCCCGCTTCCCGCCCGGCTCTTGCCTCCCACGCCCAGCATCCTCCGGAGGTTGGATTCACCTGTCCTGGGCTGGTCCGCTTCTCTCCCCATGGCGGCGCCGAGGCCCTCGTCGTCGACACCCTCGGCCAGGCCCGCGTCACCGTGCACATCGCCATCTACGGGTTGACGAGCCGCAAGATCGAGCAGGCGCTGCTGGACCTTGCCCAGGCCGGCGTGCGCGTATCCATCAAATCCGACCATGTCCAGAGCGCGGGCAAGGCTCAAGGGGCACTCCTGTCACGACTGCGCGCGGCCGGCATAGAGGTGGAGGTCTCGCGTGTCGGGCGACTGCTCCACGATAAGTTCGCGGTGGTGGACGGTCGCTGGGTCATCACCGGGAGCTTCAACTGGACCGAGGGAGCGGAGCGCCGCAACCGGGAGAATGTCCTGGCCCTCGATTGCCCGGCCCTGGCCCAGGCCTTCGAGGCGGAGTGGGAGACGATCCGCCCCGACGACCCGTAGGGGTCCTGGACCAATTTGCTCGCCAATTCTACTCAGCTCTCGCCTCGCGGCGGGGCCGCTCAGCTCGAAAGGCCACGTTCGCGGTCGCCAGCAGCGCTCAACGTACAGAAAGTACGCCTCGCACTGCTGGCTCCCTCGGGCGTGGCCTTTCGAGCTGAGGGGCGTAGCCCCGAGGCGAGGGCTGGGTTGGTCTGGCTCGCAACTTGGCCCAGGACCAAAGCTGGGGATTTCTTGATCAGGCGGGCTAACCGGCGATAGGATGTGGGTTCCCATGCGACGGCGGAGCTTGCTCGTCATCCTCGTTGTGGCGGTCTGGTCGGCCGGCTGTGCCTCCCTGCCCGCCGGTACCTACTATCCCTCGCCCACGGACCCCAATACGCGCCGGGTGGCGAATATCCTGCACCGCGCCGCGGTGGCGGCCGGCGACGATCCCACCCGCTATAGCTTCTCCTTCATCAAGAGCCAGCACGCGGCGGCCTATACCGACGAGGACGCGACCTTCTACATCACGGACGGTCTGGCCAGGCTGCCCAACCCGGTCCTCGAGGCCGCCGTGGCCCACGAGGTTGCCCACGAAGTGCTCGATCACGTCGGGACCCGGCGGCGCCTGGCCCTGTCGCTCAATGCCGGCTTCGGCACGGCCGGTATCTTCGCGCCGGGCGTGGGACTCCTCGATTTCCTCGTCAATCCGCTGGTGGTACGGGCCTTCTCGCGCCAGCAGGAGCTCGCCGCCGACCAGCGCGCCATCGAGATCCTTCGTGCCATGGGCAATCCCACGCCGCGCCGTAGTCTCTCCGAGTCCTTGCGCGCGGTGGACGCCGTGCTCGTCCGCACGCGCGACGAGGGCGGCAGTGTGCTCGATACGCACCCCACGCTCGAGGACAGGCTCAAGGCTCTCGAGCCGCTCGAGCCGGCCACCGTCGCCGGAGCTCCGGGCAAGAAGCCGTAGTCTGCGAGTCTTCCCGTCCAGTTTTCAGGCGCTGAGCCGGTGCTCGATCACTATTGGCACTTCAGGCTCGAGCTCGGCCATGGCACGTGCCGACCCCGCATCCACGACTCGCGTTCCCGCCAGCATGTCGGCCAGCCCCCGCCGCTCCCGCGTCACGAGTATCCCCACATAGCCCAATCCCAGACTGGCCGCCGAGAGAAGGCCACCCAGACAACGGAGGCACGCCGCCCCCACGCCTACGGGGCCGCCATCGCGGCGCACGACCATGACGCCCACCGCCATCTTGCCCAGGGTCTGGCCGCCCGCCACGAGCATGAAGACGTGATAGGCGACGTGGAGAGCCACCGCGAAGACGGGCAAGGCCAGAGCGAGAACGAGAAGCTCGCGGAGATCACGCGGGGCGCCGCGAAGCTCCCACACGCCGATCAAGAGCCACATCGAGCCCAGGAGCCAGGCGCCGAGCCCGACGAGGCCGTCGAGGAGGTGCGCGGCGAGACGGCGCCAGAAGCCGGCCGCGACCAGCTCCGTCATGGCTTGGCGCTCACCGCGGATGGAGCGTAGAGTCGACGATACTCTTCCCAGGCGAGCATGACGCGCCGGACGAAGCGGCGGGTCTCGTCGTAGGGGATGAGCTCGACCCACACCTCGAGGTCCTCGGTGGGCCGGCTCTTCCACCACTCGCGCACGCGCGTGGGGCCGGCATTGTACGCGGCCACGGCCAGGCGGGGCTCGCCGAACTCCTTCATGAGCACCCCCAGGTAGGCGCCGCCCAGGGCGAGATTGACCGCGGGGTCGTCCAGCGACTCCTCGCTCGTGGGGAGCCCGCGGCTCCTGGCGAGCGGGCGGGCGGTGTCGGGCATGAGCTGCATGAGCCCGCGCGCCCCCACGCGCGAGCGCGCCTGGGGGTTGAACGAGGACTCCTCGCGCACCATGGCCGCCACGAAGTACGGGTCGAGGGCCGCTCGCGAGGCGGCGTCGCTCAGCTCATTGCGCCATCCCATCGGATAGAAGAGATCCCAGAAGGTCCGCGGCACGGACGGCGCGCTCCGCGCCACGCCGAGGAAGCTCCGCCGAAGGATGCGCAGCGACAGGTAGAAGCGCGATTCCTGGGCATAGGCGGCCGAGAGGGCATAGAGCCGCCGTGGATTGTCGGCGGACCGCCGCACCATGGAATCCATCTCGTCGTCGGCGTAGTCGCCGAGCCCAACCGCGCGCAGCGCTTCCACGCGCGCCCACGGCGCCTCGGCCTGGAGGAGCTCGCGAGGATCCGCGGGCAGCGATGCCGCGAGCTGAGCGGAGGCGGGATTGCGACCCGGGCCCGGCTGGACGTGCGGAGCCCGGCGGGAGGCGAGAATGCCGTAGTAGCTGCGCGGCGCCTCCGCGATGAGCTGAGTGAACTGCCGGGTCGCGGCCTCGGTCTGGCCGAGCTCCGCCTGGGCGCGGCCGATCCAGTAGGTCGAAGCGTCGCGATACCCCTGGCTGGCCATGCGGACCGAGGAAATACGACCCCACCGCTCGACGGCCTCGCCATAGTCGCCGCGCAGCCACGAGAGCCAGCCGAGCCGCCATGTCGCGGCCAAACCCTCGTCACTCTCCGGATAGCTCTGGGCCAGCCTGACGTAGACAGGCTCCGCCGACTTGGGCGCGCTCCCCGCCTCCAGGAGGCGCGCCTTGAGCAGCAACGCCTCCGGCGCCTCCGCGCTCTTGGGCTCGGCGGTGAGAAGGCGGTCGAGCTGCACGATGGCGCCCTCGCGATTCTTCTTCTGCTGGATCTTCGCCGAGTCGAGGATCCACGGCGCGCGCTTGTCGGCGGGGGCGAGGGCGAGCGCCCGGTTGACGGCGAGCAGCGCGGCGTCGTCGCGATTGAGGCGGCGCGAGGCTTCCATGACCACGTGAAGGGCGCGCAGGGCCACCTCTGTCGAGGGCCGCTCCGCGAGGAGAAGATCCGCTTCGCTGCGCGAGGCCTCGGCCGTTCCCGCCGCCACCAGACGCTCGGCGCGCTCCACCCGCTGGGCCGGGGTGGGCGCGGCCACGGGCACGCCGCGGCCCTCGAGGGCGCGGAGCTCGCGCGCCGCCGCCTCGCCCTGCGGGGAAGCGGGGAGGAGGAGCCACAGCTCGCGGTACGCCGCGGCCGCTTCGCCGAGTCGCCCGGCATTGGCGAGGGCCTGGGCCCAGGCCAGCCGCACGCGCGGGAGGTCGGGCAGATCCGGGAATCGATCGAGGACGCGGCGCCAGAGAGCGGCCGCCCCCGCCTCGTCGCCCGCGCGCGAGGCCTGCTCGGCGGCGAGCATGAGCGCGGCGGGCACGGCGCGGCTATCGGGCCACTGGTCGGGGATTTGCTGGGCCACCACGCGCGCGCCCGCGGGGTCGCCCAGGCGCGCCAGGCTTTCCGCCTGGTAAAGGAGCGCGTAGTCGCCGATGGGAGCCGCCGAACGCGCAATGTCGGCGAGCTCGCGCGCGGCCGTCGCCCAGTCGCCCGCCCGATAGCTCTGCAGGGCCGCGGCAAAGCGGTCGCGCGCCTCGGGGGCCAGACGGACAGGTGCGGGCCCCGCCGTGGACGCGGAGGCGAGGAGCGCCACGAAGAGGATACAGACGACGGCCGTGCACGCGCGCCGCATAGTGCGAGTCTACCGCAGGGTCAGATCCCGGGCGATCCGGCGCGTGTAGATGATGCGCTGGACGGCCGTGACATTGGTGAGGACGGCGAGCAGCACCATGATGGGCGTGAGCACGAGGAAGGTGGCGCCCGCGATCAGGGCGATGAGCCGCTCGGGGCGCTCCATGATGCCGACCTCGCAGCGGAGGCCGATGGACTGGGCCCGCGCCTTCGTATAGCTGACCATGAAGGTGCCGGCGAGGGTGGCCATGGTGGCGATCGCGCCCGTGGTGTCGCCGCGCGTCTCGTAGTAGACGAGGATGCCCAGGAGCACGGCCAGGTCCGAGTAGCGGTCCACCACCGAATCCAGAAAGGCGCCATAGTCGCTGTCGGAGCCCGCGAGCCGCGCCACCGCACCGTCGAAGAAGTCGAAGAGCCCGGCCACGGCAAGAAGGACGGCACCCCAGCGCAGCCGGCCGGCGGAAAAGACATAGGCGGCGGCGATGCTCACGCCCAGACCCGCTACCGTCAGGTGGTTGGGCCGGAGGCGCGCCCGGAAGAGGAGCCTGGCCACGGGATCGAAGAGTCGGTGGAGCGGAGCCTTGTAGTGCCCTAGCACGGCTTCAGCAAGGCGTCTTCGAGCGCCCCTCGTATCCGGGCCATCTCGTCGGAGTCCTCGATGCGCCGGCCCCGCCGGTCCACCACGTAGAAGGTGTCGAAGGCGTGGTCGATATCGGTGGCGATGCGCGCGCTCGCGATGCTGAGGCCGAGCTTCGACAGGGTGAGGGTGATGAGGTAGAGAAGCCCGACGCGGTCGGGGCACTTGACCTCGACCACCGTATGCGTGTCCGAGAGGTGATTGTCCACGGAGACCTTGGGCGGGCCGGGCACGGCGACCTCCCCCGCTCTCATACTCTTTCGCGCGGCGAAGAGCGCCTCGATGGGCTGCTCGCCCAGCACCCCGCGGCGGAGGGATTCGAGGGTACGCCGCCAGCGGGCCTCCTCGGTCACCGCCTCGCCGAAGGGATCATTGACCTGGAAGGTATCGATGGCGATGCCGTCGGCGCGCGTGTGGATCTGCGCCGAGAGGATGTTGATGCCGTGGGCGGCCAGGCTGCCCGCGATGAGCGAGAACAGGCCCGGCACGTCGCGCGTCACGATCACGAGGTCGGAGGAGCCGAGATCGTGGTGATGGAAGAGCTCCGTGGCCACGGGATCTTCCTCCAGGCGCTCGATCAGCCGCAGGTGCGCGGCCATCCGCGCGGGCGCCGTGGTGGCGAGGTATCGCTCGGACACCATGGCCAGGTGGCCCGGGACGGCGCGCCGGAGGGCGGGATCGGTGAGCTCGGCCGCCACGCGCTGGGTGGCCTCGTCACGCGTCACGCTTTCCGGATGGCCTCCCGTCAGCCGTCGGAGCGCGCCCGAATAGAGCTCCCAGAGGACCTGGGCCTGCCAGCCCGTCATGACGCCGGGGCCGACGGCCCGCATGTCGGCGAAGGTGAGCAGGTAGAGCATGCGCAGACGCTCCGGGCTCCCGCACATCTCGGCCAGGGCCTCCACGGTCTTCGGATCATTGACGTCCCGCCGCTGCGCGATGTGCGAGAGGGCCACGTGCTGGGCCACGAGGAAAACCACGTGGCCGGCCGCCTCCCCCGCGAGTCCGAGTCGCGCCGTCAGCTCCTCGGCGAGGGGGATGCCCTTGGCCACGTGCCCGTGTCCCTTGCCCTTGCCGATATCGTGCAGGAGCATGCCCAGCATCAGGAGGTCCGGGCGCTCGACCTCGTTGAGCACCTGCGCGATGCCCTGGGCCTCGGCGGAGGCGCCCGGGGCCAGCGCCTCGAGGCTCTCCACGGCGATGAGGGAGTGCTGGTCGGCCGTGAACTTGTGGTACACGTCGTACTGCACGAGGCAGGTGAGGGCCCCGAACTCCGGCAGGTAGCGCCCAAGAAAGCCCACGTGGTGCATGTTCCGGAGGGTGGGGGCCACCCGCCCCCAGCTCCGACAGATGTCGAGGAAGAGATCTCGGACCTCGGGCGACCGGCGGAAGCGGTCATCCACGAGATCGAGGGCTTCCTCCACAGCCCGCTCCGCCTCCACGCCGAGCTCGAGCCCCAGCCGGTGCGAGTGCCAGTAGAGCTTCATGAGCCGCGCTGGATCCTCGCGCAGGTCGCGACCGTCGGGGTGGACGAGGTGGATGCGCTCGTTCATGACGTAGAGCCCGTCGGCGAGCGCCTCTTGCCGCAAGCGCCGCTGCACCGTGCTCCGGCGCGAGAGCGTCTCCTGGCAGCGCAAGATGAGCTGGCTCGACACCCGGTGGACCACGCGCGCGTGGAGATAGTAGTCGCGCATGAACTTCTCGACGGCGAGGGAATTCTCGTCGCTGGTGTAGCCGAAATGCGCGGCGATTTCCGGCTGAATGTCTCGCGCGAGCACGTCGTTCTTGTGGCCGGAGAGGAAGTGGAGCTCGTTCCGCACTCTCCACAGGAAGGTCAGGGCCTCGTCGGTCTGCCGCTGCTCGCGCTCGGTGATCATCCCCTTCTCGAGAAGATCACGGAGGGTGCGCGTGCCGAACTTCGTGGAGGCCAGCCACATGGCGGTGTGGAGGTCACGCAGGCCCCCCGCGGACTCCTTGACATTGGGCTCGCCCATGTAGGGCGAGCCCCCGAACTTGCGATAGCGCTGGTCGCGCTCGGCAAGCGCCGTCTCCAGGAACTGCCCGAAGTCTTTCCGGTAGACATTGGCCGAGAGCACCTTGCGGAAGCGCTGGAAGAGCCGCCGGTCGCCCACGAGATACCGCGCCTCCTGCATGGAGGTGCGCGAGGGGAAATCGGTGGTGGCCATGGCCACGCAATCGGGCAGGCTGCGCACCGAGTGCCCGACGGTGAGACCCAGATCCCAGAGCGTGTAGAGGAGGCCCTGGGTGGCGCGCTGCACGAATGGTCCCATCTCGCCGTCATAGATGACCATGAGGTCGAGATCGGAGAGCGGGCCCAGCTCGCCGCGCCCATAGCCGCCGAGGGCCACCAGGACGAGCGGAGCCGGCGCGATGCCATCTCGCTTGCGGTCGTCCACGGCCAGGCGGAAGAGCGTGGAGAGAAACCCATCCATGAAGGCGGCATAGGCCTGCACCGAGTGCTGCCCCGAGGCGCCCCCCAGGTGGGCCGCCTTGAGGAAGTCGACATTGGAGGTCAGATGCTGGCGGAGGAGCTCGAGTCGGAGTCGCCGCTTCCGTTCGGCGCGCTCGGTGGCCGACCCCTCGAAGCCCCGCTCCGCCTGCGCCTCCACGCGCTTCACCTGGCGGAATAGGTCCGTGGACATGACGAAACGGTACATGCCGTGGTCAGGGATGTCAAATCTGGCGCGCACTTGGGCGGCGGGATAGAATGTCCCACCATGAGGCGGATATGGAGAAGAGCGCTCGAGTCAGTGACTCCATATGAGGCAGGCAAGTCTCTCGAGGCTCTCTCGGAGGAGCTCGGGCTGCCGGCCATCGTACGGCTCTCAGCCAATGAGAATCCGCTCGGTCCCTCTCCCAAGGTAATCGAGGCGTTGCGGCAAGAGGCTGCCCGAGCCCACCTCTACCCTGACGGCGGCTCGACTCGGCTGCGAGAGGCCCTGGGCTCCTGGCTCGGTGTGCCCCCCGAATGGCTGATGGTGGGCAATGGCGGTGACGAGCTCCTCGGGCTGATCGCGCGCGCGGCCTTCGAGCCCGGGGACGAGATCCTCATGACAAAGCCAGCCTTCGAGCCCTATGGCATCGAGACGCTGCTGGCCGGCGCCATTCCGGTCGAAGTGCCGCTGCGCGGCTATGACACCGATCTCGACGCCATGCTCGCGCGTGTGGGGCCCAGGACCAAGGCCATCTTCCTCTGCACCCCGCACAATCCGGCGACCACGATCATCCAGAAGGGGACGCTCGACCGCTTCCTGCAGGCCCTGGGCGAAGACAGCCCGCTCGTGATTCTCGACGAGGCGTACAGGGATTTCTCCGATGACCCGGAGACTCCGGACGGGGTGGCGCTCGCGCGGCGGTTGCCCCGGCTCATCGCGCTCCGTACCTTCTCCAAGATCGCGGCGCTTGCCGGGCTGCGCGTCGGCTATGTCGTGGGGTCGCCCGACACCATGGGCTGGCTCAACCGCGTGCGCGCGCCCTACAATGTCAACCGCTTCGCCCAGGTGGCCGCGGTGGCCGCCCTCGAGGACCGCGCCCATCTCGAGCGCACGCGCGCCCTGGTCCTGGCGGAGCGGCCGCGCCTCCTTGCGGAGTTCGCCCGGCGCGACTGTCCCGCGCCGCCCTCGCAAGCGAACTTTCTCCTGCCCAACGTCGGGAGACAGTCACGGGCGCTCGCCGCGGCATTGCTCAAAGCGGGGATCCTGGTGCGGGACGGCACCGCCGTGGGCTTTCCGGGGCACCTCCGGGTCACGATCGGGCGACCCGACGTCAATGCACGCCTTCTAGAGATCTGGGACCAGACGCTGGCAGGCGACTGAAAGAGGCCCATCTGCTTCGTTGGCGAGCGCCGCGGCGCCCCTCAACGTACGTGGGATTTCGAGCTGAGGGGTGAAGCCACGAGGCGAGGGCTGAGCGAGAATTACGCTTCGGGGGCCGCGGCGCTCGCCGCCTCGCATCTGGACCTTTTTGAGCCGCCTGCGAGTTTTTCGGGGACTGCTAAACCTGGATTAGGTGTTCTCCGCCTGCTCGAGCATCCTGATCCGCTTCGAGAGGGTGACAAGAAGCTTGTAGGTCAGATCGGGCACGTCGCGCAGCAGGACCTGAAAGTTCTTCCGGTCTATGACGAGCACCCGCAGCGGAGTGGCCGCGCGCACGGTGACCGAGCGCGGGCCGCCATCGAGCAGGCTCATCTCCCCGAAGAAGTCGCCGGGCTTGAGGAAGTTCCTCCTCTTGCCCGGCTTCTCGACCGCGGCGGTGCCGTCGACGAGCACGAAGAACTCGTCGCCCGGCTGTCCGGCCCGCGTCAGCGAGGTGCCCGTCGGCACCTCGACCACGCGCGAGATGTCGGAGACCGAGCGGAGCTGCTTCTGGCTGCAGTCGGCGAAGAGCGGTACCTCCTCCAGATGGGCGACCTTCTCGTCGCGACTCATGCGGGGTCCGGCGGGCTCGGCCCGGCGGAGCGCGTCCTTGAGATCCTGCGGGATGGAGCCGTCGAGGATGCGACTGATCAATTCCATGCGATCTCCTCGGGCGTCGGAGCGCTAGCGCCGAGGCGCCGTCCGTCCGCCCTTCTTGTCATCTGCCTGCTTGGCCTGACTTTCGGCTTTGAGCGCGCGCAGCTCCCGCTCGAGCCGCGCGATGCGCTCCTGGCCGAGGGCGGCCTGCATGCGTAGATCTTCCGCCTCCCGATAGACGCGCGTCAGCTCTCGCTGGAGACGGGCCGCCTCCCGCCGATTGTCCGACCACTTGACCCACAGCACGGCGGAGAGCACGACCAGGGTGAAGCAGGCGGCGATGAGAAACCATGGCCGACGCGGCGGCCGGTGGCGCTCCCGATGATCGGCCTGCTCATCGTCTGGGGCGTCTCCCCTGCGCATGTGGTCCGAGCGTAGCACCGCAGGGTCACTGCCCGCCAGAATTTGGTACTGGGCCAAGTTGCTTCGCCATACTAACTCAGCCCTCGCCTCGCAGCTGCGCTGCTCAGCTCGAACGGCCACGTTCTCGGTCGCCCGCGACGCTCAACGTACATACAGGTACGTAGGCAAAGCTGGCTCCCTCGGGCGTGGCCGTTCGAGCTGAGGTCGCTAGCCCGAGGCGAGGGCTGAGTTGATCTGGCTCGCAACTTGGCCCAGTACCCAGAATGTCGTAGCCTCGCGGGTCGCCCCGAGGTTGGCGCCCGGACTTTGCTAGAGTGGCAAGCGTGATTCCCGGCCTGAGCGTGGGCCATGTCACCGACAACCGCGGGCTCACCGGTTGCACCGTCATCATGCCCGACCGTCCCGCCACAGGGGCCCTCGAGATCGCGGGAAGGGCGGCCGCGGTGCACGGGCTCGAGTTTCTCGACCCGCGCCACCTCGTGCCCGCGGTGGACGCGGTGGTGCTGGCCGGCGGCAGCGCCTACGGCCTCGAGGCCATCTGGGGCGTGATGCAGTGGCTGGAGGAGCGCGGGCGCGGCTTCGCGGTGTCCCGGACCGTGGTCCCGCACGTGGCGGGGGCCATCATCTTCGATCTCTCGGTGGGCGACCATCGCGCGAGGCCCGACCGGGCCATGGGCTATGCCGCCGCCGCCGCGTCCATCGCGAGCCCCATCGCCGAGGGCAGCGTGGGCGCGGGCACGGGTGCCACCGTGGGCAAGCTCTACGGTATCGAGCGGGCCATGCGGGGCGGACTGGGCGTGGCCAGCGTGGAGCGGAATGGAATCGTCACGGCCGCGCTCATGGTCGTCAATGCCGCCGGAGATGTGCGCGACCCCGCGACGGGGCGGCTCCTGGCCGGCGCCCGCGACGCTCCCGATGGCCGGCAGCTCGTGGACACGGCGGCCGCGCTGGCCGCGGGGGCACCGCCGCCGCGCTTCCGCCCCACCCATACCACCATCGGCGTGGTCGCGACCGGGGCCCGCCTCGACAAGGCGGAAGCGGCGCGCGTGGCGCGCCTCGGGCTCGAAGGGTTCGGGCGCGCGCTGTCGCCGCCGCACCTCGACACGGACGGTGACTGCCTCTTCTGCCTCTCGATGGGCGCACAGCCGGCGGACCCGACGGCCGTGGGCGCCGCCGCCGCCGCCGCCGTGGCGCAGGCCATCGCGCGAGCCGTACTCTGCGCCACGGCCCTCCCCGGGCTGCCCACCGCGCGGGACCTGGCCGGCTAGAATTCTCGCCGGGCCGCCGATGACGGGGCTGTAGTATTTCAGCGAGAGACGATCTTGAGCCCCTTCGGCGCCACGATCCTCCGCGTCCTGCTGGGCGTCGTCTACATCGCCCACGCATATCACGCCTATTTCGAAGTGACGCCGGATGCCATGGTGGCCATGATCAACAAGGAGCTGGGGCTACCGGGCGCCGACGCCCTCGTCTTCTACCTGCTCGCCGCGCAGCTCCTGGGCGGGGTCATGCTCGTGCTGGGCTTGTGGACGCGCTGGGCGGCCCTCGTCAATGTCCCACCCATGCTCGTGGTCGTACTTCTCATTCAGCTCAATGACGGGTTCTTCCTCCGCGCCGCCATCACGGAGACCTCTCGCGGCAAGGCCCATGTGGTCGGCTACGAGTACGCCATGGTGGTCCTCGTCGCCACCATCGCCCAGTTCTTCCTGGGCGGGGGCACCTGGGCGCTCACCAAGGACACGTGATGCGCGCTACTTCATGTGACGGGGGAGGATGAGGGCGAGGTCGGGCCAAGCCGTGAGCAGGATCATGAGGACGAGCATGGCGGCGAGGAACGGCATGATGCCCCGGAAGATCGTGGCGATGGGCACGTCCTTCGCGATGCCGGCGATGACGAAGACGTTCAGGGCCACGGGGGGAGCGATGAGCCCGAACTGAACCACGGCCACGATCATCACGCCGAACCAGATCGGATCGAAGCCGAGCGCCATCACCACGGGAAAGAAGATCGGGACGGTGAGCAGGATCATGGCCAGCTCGTCCATCAAGCAGCCGAGGACCAGATACACCACGATGATGATCCAGATGACCACCACGGGGCCCACCTTCAAGGACACCAGCCAGGCGGCCAGGGCCAGCGGAGTCTGGGACAGGGCCATGAAGTAGCCGAAGAGGTCGGCCCCGATGATGATGAGGAAGATCATCGCCGTGGTGCGGACCGTCTCGTCGAGAGCGCGGAGGAGCCCGGTCCAGATCAGCGTCCGCTTGACCACGCCGAAGCAGAGCGCACCCACACATCCGAAAGCCGCCGACTCGACGGGGGTGGCCAGCCCCGCATAGAGACCCCCGATCACGATCAGGAAGAGCACCAGCACTTCCCACACGTCACGGACAGCGAGGAGGCGCTCGCGGACGGTCGCGCGCGGGCCCGGTGCCCCCAGGGCCGGATAGATCGCCGTCTCGATGGCGATGGCCACGCAGAAGAGCGCCGTCTCCACGATGCCCGGTACCACGCCAGCCAGCAAGAGCTTGCCGATGGATTGCTCGGTCATGATCCCGTAGAGGACGAAGATGATGCTCGGGGGGATCATGATGCCGAGGGTACCGCCCGCGGCCACCGAACCCGTGGCGAGACTGTCGGCGTACTTGTAACGGCGCATCTCCGGCAGGGAAACGGTGGCCATGGTCGCCCCCGTGGCGAGCGAGGAGCCACAGATGGCCCCGAAGCCGGCGCAGCCCACCACGGTGGCCATGGCCAGCCCCCCGCGCAGATGTCCGAGCCATACATTGGCGGCCTGGAAGAGACTCCGGCTGAGCCCGGCCTGCGAGGAGAGATAGCCCATCAGCACGAAGAGCGGGATCACCACCAGCGTGTACGACGTCGCGCGCTCGAAGGGCCCCTGACGGATGGTGGCGAGCGCGGTGGACCAGCCGCTGATGACCACGGTGCCGAGCACCCCGGCCACAGCCATGGCCACCGCGATGGGCGTCCTGACCAGGATCAGGGCCATGAGCAGCACGAAGATCAAGGCCGTGACGGCAATGACGCTCATGCCCTTCGGTCCGAGGCCCTGCCGGCTCTGGGCAGGGCCGCCCGGGCAAAAGCCGCCAGGGCCTGAATCAGCGCGCCGAGCGCCGCGAGCCAGGCGCTGGCCACCACGACCGCGGCCACGGGGAACACGGGAATCCGCATGGTGATGGTCGTCCGCGCCGTCCGGCCGTACTCGGCGGCGAGCACGCCCAGCTCATAGGCCAGGATGGCCAGAACGGCGGCGATGAAGAGGGCGTTCAGCCCGATGACGATGGACTGCGCCCGGGCGGACAGGCGGTTGGTGAACAGATCGAGCACGACGTGGCCGTCGGTGAGAACGGTATACGCCATGGCCGAGAAGATGACGACGGCGAGCAGCAGCTCCGTGGCCTCGAAGGTGCCCTGAATGGGCCGGTTGAGGAGCTTGCGCAAGAGCGCGTCGAGAACGGTGACGACGGAGAGGGCGAGCAGGACCCAGCCGCCGGCCAGGGCCAGGCGGCGGCTCCACGTCAGGGCGACCCGCTCGACCGTCAGGAGCGCGGCTACCATCGTGGAGCCCGCGGGGACACGAACGGAATGCCGCTACTCGGCCTCGCCGTACTTGGTGGAGAGCGCGCGGGCCTCCTGGAGCAGCGCCTTGCCGGGCAGCTTCTTGGCCTCGAGCTCGGCCATCCACTTCTCATCGAGCGTCTTCACCGCGTCGCGCCAGCGCTTGCGCTCGTCCTTGGGCAAGGTGTAGATCTCGCCCTTCTGGTCGACCACGGCTTTGCGGCCGACGATCTCGGCCTTGTCCCAGGACTCGCCGACCTTGCGCCAGTACCCGCTCTGCGCGGAGGTGGTCTCGATGAGGACCTTCTTCACGTCGGGGGGCAGCGCGTCGAGCTTGGCCTTGTTCATGAACATGGCGAAGGCGGTGCTGTACATGCCCACCTCGGTGTGGTACCTCGACACCTCGATGAGCTTGAAGGGCGGCAGGGCCTCGAAGGGCATGCCGAAGCCATCCACCACCTTGTTGGACATGGCCTCGTAGATCTGGGTGGCGGGCATGCCGACCTTGGTGGCGCCCAGGGTGTCCAGGATGTCGCCCACCACGGCCGTGGGCGTCCGGATCTTCATTCCTTTGAAGTCGTCGAGCGTGCGGACGAGCTTGGAGTGAGTGTGGATGTGCCCGGCCGGATGCACGTGCATGTACAGCACGTAGACGTCGTCGTACTCCTTGGCGAGGTATTTCGGCCAGAGATCGGCCAGCATCTGCGAGCCCACCGCGGCCGTCCGGTGCATGTAGGGCAGCTCGATGACGCTCGACAGGGGAAATCGTCCTGGGGTCCACCCCGTCACGCCCCAGGCCATGTCGGCGATGCCGGACTTGGCGCAGTCGTATTGCTGGGGCGGCTTGCACAGCGATGCGCCCGGAAAGACGGTGATCTCCACTCGCCCATTGGTCTTCTTCTTGACCTCTTCCACCCACGGCACGATCACGTTGGCATGGTGGTTGTGAGCCGCGGGGAGGAAGTGCGAGAGCTTGAGCTTTATCTCCTGAGCGGGCGCGGGACCGGGGGCCGCCAGCCACGCTCCCGCCAGTAGGGCCGCGGCGACCCGTGCCGTCCTCGTCATGCGCGGACCTCCTCCTGCCAGAGCCCCAGCGACCGGAGCGCCGGCTCGTCATTGAAGTGGAAGAGACAGGCCGGCGCCGATGGCGAGAGGTTCTTGTGGTGGATCCAGTGCCACGGCGGCGCCACCACACAGTCGCCCTGCTCCCAGGTGAGGGTCTCGTCGCCGATGCGACTTTCCCCGTGCCCTTCGATCACGTGGTAGACCCCGCTGCCCGTGCGGCGCTCGGCGCGGGTCGCTTCGCCCGGCCGAAGCCACTGGGCCTCGCAGCCGATGGTGCGGAGCGGGAAGGTGCCGGTCTGCGGATTGACGTAGCGGAGCACGATGGGCTGATCAGCGGGAGCGGCGGCCGCCATGGCCTCGAGGGCCCGGCGCACGGTGGTCCACGGCCAGCGCACCTGCGGGTAGCCCGTGTCCTCGTAGCGAGAGGCGCGCGGCAACACGCCCGCGGCGGTGAACTCGTCCTGCGAGGAGTCAGTCGCCGTCGCCGGGACGACAGCCGGCCGCATCTTGGATGCCCAGGCCGCCTCGAAGCTCCTCACCAGCGGGATGTCGAGACCGTCGAGCCAGATCACGGGCTCGCTTCCCTCGTGGCCATGATCGTGCCAGCGCATGGGCGGCGTGATGATGAGGTCACCCGGCTCCATCGCGCACTTGATGCCGTCCACGGTGGTGAAGGCCCCCCGGCCCTCGACGATGAGCCGGAGGGCTGCCGGAGTATGGTGATGGCTCGGGGCCGCCTCCCCCGGCAGGATGATCTGCAGCCCGGCGAAGAGCGTTGCCGTCACCGCGTAGGCGCCACCGAGCCCTGGATTGCGGAGAACGAGAACGCGACGCTCGGCCTGATCGAGCGGGACGAGACGCGCGGCCTCGAGAAGCGGTCCGCGCATCTCGGCCCAACGCCAGCGATGGGGTACCGCCTCTGTCACGCGCTCCTGTGGCAGCAGGACGTGAAGGGCGGTCCACAGCGGGGCGAGGGCGAGTCGGTCGAGCCCCGCCGAATATTCGGCGGGGAGGTTCGCGTCGCGCGTCGTCATGGCAGGGTTCACGTCGACCTCCTCTTCAAGCGGCTCAAACTGACCCACTACACACGGCGGGCGGCGGCCGCCGGCTTGGCCCGCTCGATCCAGTCCGTCACCAGGGAGACGAAGCGGGCAGGATCGTCGAGGACGAGATGATGCCAGGCGCCCTTGAGCTCGGCGAACTGACCGCGCTGCACGGTAGTGGCGACACGAAGCATCGCGGCGCGGTCCATGATCCCGCTGCCTTCGCCGCGCACGACCAGCGTGGGACAGGCGATCTTGGGCAGGATGGACCAGGCGTCGGGTCTTGCCTGGGCAAACACCTTGCGATCGAAGGCATACTGCCAGACTCCGGCGGCACGCTCGACCACGGCGGCCTCGCCGAGGTGGCGCAAACGCTCCGCGGTGGCCGCGGTCTCGGGGGGCGACAGTCGGTAACGGGCGCCCGCTTCGACAGGATTGGCGAACTCTGGACCGGGTCGCTCGGACTGTCTGAGCGCCCAGGCCGTCTCGTCTTCCGACCACTGGGTCATGGTATCGGCGATGACGAGGGCGCCCACCCTGTCGGTGTGATGGGCGGCCAGCCAGGCGCCGACATAGCCACCCAGCGAATGCCCGATGACGAGCGGCGCCTCCCAGCCAAGGTGGTCGAGCACGGGCACGATGTCGCCGGCATAGTCGGAGGCGTGATACGCGGCCGGCTCGGCCCAGCCGCTTTCGCCATGGCCGCGAAGATCGAGCGCCATCACCGAGAAGCGGGTGGCGAGGAGCGGCGCCGTCCAGTCCCACCAGTGGCTGTGAGCGGCCAGCGAGTGAAGGAGAAGAGCGGGCGCGCCGGAGCCGCCCCACTCCCAGAGCCTGAGGCGAAGCCCGTTGACCTCGAGAGCGCGGGCTTCGCCGCAGGCCATGGTCAGAGCGAGCCTGCCTCGCCCTCCGAGCCCTTGGGCCTGAGCACGTCGCGCACGTCGGCCACGCTCTCGGCGGCCGCCTGGACTTCTCCGAGGCGCGTCGGGCTGTGCTGGAAGCGCGGGTCGGACACATAGCCCGACCAGGTCTTCATGTAGTCGGGGCGCGAGATCCCCCGCGCGAAATCGGAGATCTGAGCAGGGTTCGCGAAGTCGGCCATGATTCCCACTTCCTCGAAGCGCTCCGGGCGCTTGCCGTCGAGCAGGGCCTTGAGGGCGGTGGGATGCGGGCCATGAGGCAACCCCACCGGGTGGACGGAAACCATGCCTTCGGTGAAGACGCCCCCCCGGCTGAAGAACTGGCCGGAGTGATAGCCGAGCGTCTCGCAGTAGTCCAGGTTCTTGTGGAAGAAAGGTACCCACAGCCCTTCCTTCTCCGCGGAGCGCACGGTGAAGACGCAGATGTAGCAGCCGGGCAGGATGAACACGGTATGCCCCGAGGGCGGCACGTGCGAGCGGTCCGCCACCAGGGGACGGACGTCTTCCACCGCGAAGCGGTAGGGCAGATACGTGCCGCGCCAGCCGACCACGTCGAAGGGGTGCGTCGGGTGCACGCGCCGCGTGTAGCTCCCGCCCACCTTGGACACGATCTCGAAGCGCCCCGCCTCGTTGCGCGTCTCGAGCGAGCGGGGGAACTTGTAGTCGCTCCGGCTATGCGTCAGGAACTGGCCGGTGGTCACGGCCTCGGCCTTTTCCGGGTCCCCCGTGAAGCTCTCGTAGACCCAGTAGTAGTGCGGACCGGGACCCAGCTCGAAGCGGTGCGTCAGCCCCTTCGGCACGATGAGGAAATCCCCGCGACGATACGCGATGGGACCCAGGAGGGTCTCCAGCGTCCCCGAGCCCTGATGGATGAAAAAGATGAGGGTGGCGCCATGATGCTCGAAGAAGTAGTCCATGGACGCCCCGGGCGCCGTCACGTTCATGGCCACCGTGGCGTTGGCGATCAGCCTCGCCATGCCCTGATAGACGTCGCCCGTGGCCGCAGGCTCGATGGTGCCGAGCGCGTGATGCGTGCCCCCCACGTCACGGAGCGGCGAATCCCAGTGGGGCGCCCACGTGCCGCCCTCGAGCGTCAAGGTCTCGTCGGGCAGCCAATTGTTGGGCGGGTAGAGATGATAGGTGTGCGTCACCTTGCCCGCGAAGCCGCCGCGTCCCAGCTCCTGCTCGTAGACATGGCGGAGGAGCGGGCCGGCATGCGGCGCCCGGGGGACGATGCCCACTTCGGGGACCCCGCTGAAGTATTCGAATTTCTCCACGGCTGTGTCCTCCTGGAGGAAGCCTACACGGCCACCGGGAACTGCGCCAGCCCGCGAAATCTGGCGCGCCCTCCGCGCACCACGGGCCCCGCCGACCGAATCTTCGGGAAGCGGCGCACCAGCCGACCGATGGCAACTTGCCCCTCCATGCGCGCCAGCCACATCCCCGCGCAGGCATGGATGCCCGTCGCGAAGGCGAGATGCCGGTTGGGCGCCCGCGTGATGTCGAGGCGGTCCGGCTCCGGGAACTGGGCGGGGTCCCGGTTGGCCGCGCCGATGCAGAGCGTGATGAGGGTGCCGGCCGGCATGGCCACGCCTCCGATCTCGACGTCGGCGAGGGCGCGGCGATTGCCCAGCTGATTGGAGCTCTCGTAGCGCAGGAACTCCTCCACGGCCGTCTCGATCAGCGAGGGATCGTCTTGCAGCCGCCGGAGCTCGCCGGGATGCTCGAGCAGCGCATGCACGCCATTGCCGATCAGATTGGTCGTCGTCTCGTGCCCCGCGTTCAAGAGGAAGATGCACTGGTGCAAGAGTTCAATCTCGGTCAAGGCTCCCTGCTCGTCCTCGGCGGCCATGAGCTTGCTCAGCACCTCGCCGTCGTCATCGAGGGGCGGATGGTGCCGCCGGTCCTCGCAGAGCGCGCGCAGGAAGGTCTTGAATTCCTCCACGGCGCGATTGCCCCTGTCCAGCCGTTCGGGCCCGGGCACGGGCTCCAGCGCGCCCAGGATGGCCAGCGACCAGTCGCGCAACCGAGGACGGTCGGCCCGCGGTACGCCCAGCATGTCGCCGATCAGCTCCACGGGCAGGGCGAAGGCATAGTCGGCGATGAGGTCCATTCCGCCCTGCCTCTCCGCGCGGTCGAGCATGCCATCGACCAGGCGGACGACGCGGGGCAGCAGCGCGGCCAGGGCCTTGGGAGTGAAGGCGGCGGCGAAGAGGCGGCGGAGACGCGTATGGTCGGGCGGATCGCGGAAGACCAGGCTCGTCGTGTGGTGCTCGAAGAGCGGGGCGTCGCCGAACTTCGGCTTGAACTCGACCTGCTTGTCGGAGGAGAGCCGGGCATGGTCACGGTAGACAGCGGCGACATCGTCGTAGCGCGTCAGGAAATAGGAGCCGTCGGGGCAGCGGTGCACCGGATCCCATCGCCGCAGCCGGTGATAGATCGGGAACGGGTCTTCCAGAAAGCCGGGCTCGAGGCGGAGCAGGTCGAAGGCGAGCGCGGCCTGCCGCTCCGCTTCGTCGTCGCCCGCGATGATGGTCCCAACCATTCCGATCCGTGCTCGGGCTGGATGATCTCACGGAAAAGACCATCCTCTAGGTCAGTCGGGCGATCTACTTGACAACAAATACTACATTGTAGTATATGTATCTTGTCGGACCGGGGAGGTGCTATGAAAGGGCTACGAAAGACCAGCATGAAAGCCGCAGACGAGGTCTGGGTCGCAACGGCGCTTCTCCATCGAGAGCATCCCGAGCGCGCGACCTTCACTCCAAGGGAGATTCTGATGCGCGCGGCAGAGGAGGCGGCCCCGGACAAGGTGAGACCTGCGGTCTATCAGCATGCGGTGCAACACTGCGTGGCGAACAAGCCACCGGACCCGGGCCGGTATCGCATGCTGTACGCGATCGGCAAGACGAGGCGACTGTTCCGCCCAGGCGATCCCTATCATCCAGACCGTCGAGGCGCCAAGATTGTTCCCGAGATCGAAGATCTGCCACGAGAGTACCGGTACCTTCTCGACTGGTACCGCTCTGAGTACGCTCCGGAGACGACGGAACATGGAACGGCCGACCCGATTTTGCAGTTGCGAGGCGTGGGGAAGCACATCTGGGCCGGTGAAGATCCGGACGACTATGTGCTCCGCCTCCGGGAACGCTGGGCATGAGCCGCGTCTTCTGGGATACAAACCTCTTCATCTATCTCATCGAGGGCTCGGGAGAACGTGCAGACCGCGTGACGCGGCTTCGAGAGCGCATGCTCGTCCGCGGAGACCAACTCTATACCTCGACCCTGACCCTGGGGGAGGTACTCGTTAGACCGATGGAGATGCAAGATGACACACTCCGAGAGACGTACGAGCAGGCCATCGTCACCGGTGCAACCATCGTCCCGTTCGATCGATCCGCAGCAGGGGTCTACGCGGCGATCCGAATTGATCGTGCCATCCGCCCGCCTGACGCCATCCAGCTCGCCTGTGCTTCGCAAGCTCGAGTTGATCTCTTCATCACGAACGACGAACGTCTGAGTCAAAAGATTGTTCCAGGCGTTCAGTTCGTAACTTCACTGGAGAGAGCCTTCCTGTAGCTCAGGCCTGAGTATCCGGCGTCCCAATGAGGGAGAAGACCATAACCAGCGAGCGCTCGTACGACGTGATTCATCCCGAGGGCGGCGTCCCCATCAAGGCCTGGACACGCGGCGTTCCCATCGAGGACGTTGCGGCAAAGCAGCTCGCCAACGTGGCGCGCATGCCGTTCATTCATCAGTGGGTCGCGGTCATGCCCGATGTTCACTGGGGTATCGGGGCGACCGTGGGCTGCGTCATCCCCACGGTCGGCGCCATCATTCCCGCGGCCGTGGGTGTCGATATCGGTTGCGGCATGATGGCGACCGAGACGACATTGACGGCACGCGACCTCCCAGATGACCTCCGGGCCATGCGCTCCGCCATCGAGGCCGCCGTGCCCCACGGTCGCACGCCCGGCCGGCGGGACAAGGGGTCGTGGGGCACTCCGCCTCCGGCCGCCGTGAAGGCCTGGGACGAGCTGAAGCCCGGCTTTGATTCGATCGTGGCAAAGCATCCGGCGATCGAGCACTCGAACCACCAGACCCACCTCGGCACGCTCGGCACCGGGAACCACTTCATCGAGGTATGCCTCGATGAAGGTGATCGTGTGTGGTTTCTGCTCCATAGCGGCTCCCGCGGGGTCGGAAACAGGATCGGCACCTACTTCATCGAGCTGGCGAAAAAGGACATGCGCAAGTTGATCGCCAACCTGCCGGACGAGGACCTCGCCTACCTTTCCGAAGGGACCGATCACTTCACGGAATATGTCGAGGCGGTCGAGTGGGCGCAGACGTTTGCCCTCACCAACCGCCGTCTCATGATGAATGCGATCATCGCCGCGGTAGGCTCGGTGGCGGGAATTCCGCCCTTTGCCGCAGGGATGGAGGCGGTCAACTGCCACCATAACTACGTCGCTCGCGAGCACCACTACGGAAAGGACGTGCTGCTGACGCGGAAGGGAGCGGTCAGGGCCAAGCTGGGCGATCTCGGCATCATCCCGGGTAGCATGGGGACGCGCTCATACATCGTGCGCGGCAAGGGAAACCCGGAGAGCTTTCACAGCTGTAGCCACGGGGCGGGGCGAGCGATGTCGAGGTCCGAGGCCAAGCGGCGCTTCACGGTCGCGGACCACGCGACAGCCACGGCCGGCATCGAGTGCCGCAAAGATCATGGGGTCATTGACGAGACTCCCGGCGCCTACAAGTCCATCGAGGCGGTGATGGAGGCGCAGAAGGACTTGGTCGAGATCGTTCACACGCTTCGTCAGCTCGTCTGCGTGAAAGGGTAGCGATCAGCGTCACACCGTGGCGAAGAAGCGGGCGGGGGCGCCCTCGGTGCCCGCGATCTTGTAGAAGGGCGCGGCGAAGTCGACGCGGCGGCGCGGGAGCGCGCCGAGATTGGTCAGCCCTTCCATGATGACCACGCCCGCGCCAAGGATGACCCGGTGCATGGCAAAATCCTCCGAGCCGAAGTCGGGCAGCCGCGCGCAGTACTCCTCGAAGAAGTCGAAGCCGATATTCTTGGGGCCGCGGTCCACCAGCCACTGGGCGGACTCGGGGGGAAAGTATGGCGACTGTGTGAAGTAGTCGGGCCAGGTGCCGTACATCTTGTCCGTCCAGTCCGTGCGCAGCAGCACGATATCGCCGCGCTTGACGTCGCCCGCCCCGGCCTTCTTGAGGTCGTCGATGGTGATCGCGTGATTGGCGCCCACCCAGGACAGATCCACCACGAGGGCCTCGCCCAGCACCTGGTCGAGGGTGATCTCGGCGGTGGTGATGCCGTTCTTGAACACGTGAAGAGGCGAATCGATGTGCGCGCCCGTGTGGAGGCTCTGGTGCACGCTCGAGACCTGCCAGAAGCCCGGTCCCCGCCGGTGCGGCGTCACCTCGAGCCGCATGTTGGTCGAGGGCGGGCTCATGGTGCTCGAGTCCACCGTGACGGAGAGATCGACGAAGCGGCCCATACTCCTCCCCTAAGGCTTGCGCCCGATGGCGCGCGCGGCGCCCGTGAGCTCGACGATGTGCAGCCCCGCATCCGCGCGGTCGGCCAGATAGATGAGCCCGCGGTCGTCCACCTCGACGTTGTTCGTCTGGATGGCCACCTTGCAGCGGTCGGCGCCGTTGACCTTGAGGCAGCGCTTGTCCGTCTTGGCGGTGACGGCGGGGATGAAATACGCGGTTTCCCGGGGATTGAACGGGTCGCGGATGTCGACGGCGCGCACGCCCGCATTGAAGTAGGCGATGAAGACGAGACGGCCATAGTAGATGGGCGTGAACGATTCGTGGCTCGAATGGGGGCCGAAGCGCCCGCCGCGGCTGCAGAAGTCACCGGGGGAGGCGGGCACCTGGAAGGTCGAGACGGAGAACGGCTTCGCTTCCGTGGTGATGTCGACCATGAAGGAGAGCTGCCGGAACTCCTGGCACTCGTTGCGGAGTGACTCGGAGACGAGGAGCAGGAAGTCACGTGTCTGCCCCTTGGCATTCGCCGACCAGTCGGGGATGGGCATGCCCAGGATGGGGTAGCTCGTGTGCCCGCCCCAGGCGGGCGACATGTCGAGGCGTCCCACCTGCGGGTAGAGCAGACTCGCGGGAGTGGGAGCAAAGCGGTCCGCGGCGCTTGGGTCACCGGCCAGCAGCTTCTCGCGATCCACGATCTGCAGGACGCCTTCGGAGCCCGTACCATACGCGAAGTAGACGCGGTTCTTGTAGGCGATGGGCCCGTGCACGCCCTCGGGCGCCGGGCCCGTCGAGCCCGGCTCCTGGCCCACAAGCCCGAAGTCGCGGATGAAGCGTGGCTGCGCGGGATCGGAGAGGTCGTAGATCTTCGTCATGCGATGGGTCCGCCAGCCCGCGGGCCGTCCGTCCGAGACGAGATAGGCGATGCCCGTCTCACACTCCCACCAGTTCTTGTGAGTGGCGTTGAGCCCTGAGATCACCGTGGTGAGCAGCGCAGGCTTGGCGCTGTCGCTGACGTCCCACACCTCGTGGGCGAGATTGCCAAGAGTGCGAAGGAGATAGGTCTTGCCCCGCGTCCCTCGCGGCAGCGACGCGCCATCGCAGAGCCGCACCATCTGGGCGCCACCGGCCTCGGCTTCCCCCGGGGCGCCCGGAATGTGATGGAGATAGCGCGGGCGGCGCGGATCCGTCACATCCACGACGGAGGTGCCGCTCCGCTCCATCTGCCCCGTGAGGGGATTCGACCTCAGCCCGCCGTGATGGCCGACATAGGCGATCCAGCGGCTCCCCTGATGATGGATCACGGGCTGGTAGGCCGAGCGGCCCTGCAGATCATCGTGGCCGACGAGCCGCATATCGCGCTGCTCCGCTTCTCGGGCAGGCGCAGGAGCCTGGGCGGCGCCGTGCTCGATGGGACCTGCCAGCATGGCGAGAAGGAACGCCAGCACTGACCACGTGCGGCACGGATACCGAAGCTTCGTTGCCTTCGCCATGTCGATATTCTCTCCATCCCCTTGCGGGCCTCATCTCCGGACGTCCCGCCGCAGGCGCCCAAGACTAGCATCGCCGCTCCGGGTATGCTATCGCTCCCAGGCAGACGTGCCATTCCGAGGGGACGGGAGAACGCCATGCGGCTCGACGGCAAGGTTGTGATCGTCACGGGCGCGGCCAAGGGCATCGGCGCAGCCATCGCGGACGCTTGCGCGCGCGAAGGTGCCCGCGTCGCCGTCCTCGATCTCGATGGCGGCGGCGTGGAGGCGGTGGCGGACAAGCTCCGGGGAAGCGGCGCCGAGGCCATGGCCTTTCGGGCGGATGTGACCCGATCGGCGGAGATCGCGCGCGCGCTCGATGCCGTCATGGCCCGCTGGAGCCGTGTGGACGCGCTCGTGAACAACGCGGGTGGCTTCGCGGTCATCCGCGCCACGGAAGAGATCACGGAAGACGAGTGGCAGGCCATTCTCGCCTCGAACCTCACGAGCGTCTTCCTCTGCGCCAAGGCCGTGCTCCCCATCATGAAACGGCAGCGCTACGGCCGCATCGTGAACCTCGCCTCCGTGGTCGGCCGGGCGGGAGCGGTGCGCGTCACCTCTCACTACGCGGCCGCCAAGGCCGGCGTCATCGGCTTCACGCGCCATCTGGCCCTCGAGGTCGGGGGCGACGGCATCACGGTCAACGCGGTGGCTCCCGGGACCACCGCCACCGAGCGCGTGCTCAACGCGCGCACCCCGGAGGAGACGCGGCGTGTCGCCGAGGCAATCCCCGTGAGACGGCTCGGCCAACCCGAGGAGATCGCCGAGGCCGTGGTCTTTCTCGCCTCCGACGCGGCGGCCTTCATCAACGGCGCCACTCTCGACGTCAATGGCGGCCAGGTCATGGTGTGAGCGAGGCGAGCCAATCACTGGCAAGGTGAGGGAATAAGTCACATGTCCACCATCGGCATCGTCGGCCTCGGTCTCCTTGGTCACGCCATCGCCTCACGACTGATCAAGGCCGGGCACGCGGTCGTCGGCTTCGACGTCGTGCCGGACCGCATCTCCGCCCTCACCGCCATGGGCGGCAAGTCCGCTCCCTCGGCTGCCGCCGTCGCCCAGTCCGTCGAGGCGGTCTGCACGCTGCTGCCCTCGCTCGCCACCGCGGAGGCGGTCATCCTCGGCGCCGACGGCATCCTCGCGGGCGCGCGCCCAGACCTCGCCGTCATCCAGATGAGCACCATCTCCCCCACCTTGACCGAACGCCTCGCCCGCGAGGTGACGGCCCGCGGTCTCGGATTCCTCGACTGTCCCGTCAGCGGGACGAGCAGCATGGTCGAGCGGGGCGATGGCATCTTCTTCGTGGGCGGGGATCGCGCGCTCTTCGAGCGCTGGCGGCCCGTGCTCGAGTCGGTGCTGCCGCGCGCCGTCCTCGTGGGCCGGGTGGGTCAGGCCATGGTGCTCAAGCTGGTGGCCAATCTGCTCGTGGCCCTCAATAGCGCGGCGGCCGCCGAGGCCCTCACCCTCGCGCGCAAGGCCGGGCTCGACCTCGACCTCGCCCTCGAGGTGCTCAATGCCAGCGCGGCCGCCTCCAGCATGCTCAAGGTTCGGGGTCCCATGATCGTCCGCGGTGAATTTCCCGCCCAGATGAAGCTCGACCTCTTCATGAAGGACATTCACCTCATGCAGGAGGCCGCGAGTGCCGTGGGCGCTCCCCTCCCCTTCACCGATCTGGCCGAGCGGCTCTATGCCGCCGCCCAGGCCGCGGGCCACGGGGGAGAGGATCTCGCGGTGGTGGTGACGGCGCTGAGCACGCCCGTGGCCGAATCACGCTGAGGAATGCCTATGCTAGGCGCACCCCGAGCGGGGTCAGCGCGTGGAGGTCACCGGAAGCGCGGCATCACCTCGCGGGCAAAGAGCTCCATGGAGCGGCGCACCTTGTCCTGAGCCAGGCCGCCGAAGTTCATCCAGCACATCACTTGCCCCACCCCGAGGTCGCGCATGACCTCGATGTGCCGCGCCACCGTATCGGGCGAACCGAAGGCGAGCGTCTCGGCCACCAGGCCTTCCCAGGTGATCTTCGACAAGCGCTCCGCCATGGCGCGGAAGCCCGGCTGGAGCGACGGGTGCGCCTCCTCGATGCGTTCGGGCACGACGAACTTGCGAAACGACTCCTGGTACCAGAGCTCGGCGTCCTTGGCCTCGGCGAGGGCGCGGGCATCCGTCTCCGCCACGTAGATCTGGCGCGAGACGCCCCAGCGGGCGAGGAGACTCTTGATCTCCTCCGCGCTGCGGCCCGCCTTCTTCAGCGTGTCGATATAGGTCTCGCGGTTGGCGATCAGCTGGTCCACGGGGCCGAAGAGGACGGAGTTGAGCATGGGCCAGCCATGCAGCGCCGTGTTCTCGATGCCATCCTTGCTGACGCACACCTGATAGAGCGGCGGATGCGGACGCTGCACCGGCTTGGGAATCACGGACACCTCGGGCACCTTGAAGAAGCGCCCGTCGTAGCTGAAGCGCTCCTCCGTCCACGCGCGCCGCAGGATCTCCACGGCCTCGTCGAAACGATCGCGGCTCTCCTCCTGCGGCACGTGGAAGCCGCGGAACTCCATGGGGCGATTGCCACGCCCCACCCCCACATCCAGCCGCCCATTCGAGATGATGTCGACGAGGGCCATCTGCTCGGCGAGGCGGAGGGGATGATGAAAGGGCAGGATGGCCGCGGCCAGACCGATCCGGATACGCCGGGTGCGCGAGGCCGCGGCGGCGGCCAGGGCGGCGGGGTCGACGGAGAGCCCGTAGTTGATGAAATGGTGCTCGGTGAGCCAGATCTCGTCGAAGCCCAGCTCCTCCGACCAGACGATCTGATCGAGCTCGCCCCGGATGATGTCGGCGTGACTCTGCCCCGGGGCGGCCTGGAAGAAATAGAAGGTGCCGAATCGCATCCGATGACCTCGCTTTCAGCTCACTCCAAGATATCGCGACTTCACCTCTTCGTTGGCGAGAAGCTCCGCGGGCCGGCAGGAATGCACGATCTGCCCCCGGCTGAGAATATGCGTGCGGTCGGCCACGGACAAGGCCAGGGGCAGATTCTGCTCCACGAGCAGGATGGACAGCCCCTCGCGCTTGAGCTCGCCGATGACCCTCCCCACCTCGCGCACGAGGAGGGGGGCGAGGCCCTCGGTGGGCTCGTCCATGAGGAGCAGCTCGGGGTTGGTCATGAGGGCGCGCCCGATGGCGAGCATCTGCTGCTCGCCGCCCGAGAGCTTGTTCGCTCGATTGCCCGCCCGCTCGGCGAGCCGCGGGAAGAGCGTGTGGACGCGCTCGATGGTCCACCGCCCCTGGCCGGCCCGGGCGACTTCGAGATTCTCCTGCACGGTGAGCGAGGGAAAAACGCGCCGGCCCTGGGGTACCAGGGCCATCCCGGCCCCCACCATCCGATATGACGGCCACTCCGTGATGTCGCGGCCCTTGAAACGGACATGACCCTCCCGCGGGGGCGTGAAGCCGATGATGGAGCGCACCAGGGTCGTCTTGCCCGCCCCATTGCGGCCGAGGATGGTCAGGACCTCTCCCTCCCCCACCCGGAGCGAGATGCCCTGGAGCACGTGGCTCTCTCCGTAGTAGGTATGGACGCCCTCCACCTCGAGGACGGCGGACGACGCGGGCCGTGGCTCAGGCACCGAGGTAGATCTCTCGCACCTGCGCATCGGCCCTGATCTCTTCGCGAGAGCCGTCGGCAATCACCCGGCCGTAGTGGAGCACGGTCACCTGCGCCGACAGCTCGAGGGCGATGTCCATGTCGTGCTCGATCATGAGGACGGTGATGGCGGGATCGAGCCGCGTGAGGAGGTCGGCCATCAGGCGAGACTCGGCCGGCGAGAGCCCGGCCGTGGGCTCGTCGAGCAGGAGCAGACGGGGCTTCCCGGCCAGGGCCAGGGCGATCTCGAGCTGGCGCTGCTCGCCGTGGGAGAGATTGCGGACCGGCACGTCACCGACGGCGCCGAGACCGACCGCCTCGAGAGCGGCGAGGGCGGCGGCGTGGAGGTCCCGGAAGGCCGTGAGAGGACGCAGCATGGCGAAGCGCGCCCGCGTCACGGCCTGAATGGCGAGCAGGCAATTGTCCAGCACCGTGAGGTCGGCGAAGAGGTTGGTGATCTGGAAGGTGCGGGCCAGACCCTGCGCGGCGCGGCGATGCGTGGGAATGCCCGTGACGTCGCGCCCGAAGAAGGAGATGGCCCCCGTGCTCACGGGCAGCGAGCCGGAGATGAGATTGAACAGCGTCGTCTTGCCCGCGCCATTCGGTCCGATGAGGGCACGTCGCTCGCCCGCTCGGACGGCGAGCGACACGTCCCCCACCGCCTGCAGTCCCCCGAAGTACTTGGAGACTCCGTCGAGCCGGAGTGCGAAGTCGGGGTTCACTAAGCCACCCCCTCACCCTCCCCTCTCCCCCTCACGGGGGAGAGGGATCCAAAACGCAGAGAGAAGAGGATTCCAAAAACCCTCTCCCCCGCCGAGGGGGAGAGGGCAGGGTGAGGGGGAGATGTTTCCACTAGCAGTACTTGCACGGAGGGTAGTCGCGCGTGTAGAGCGGCATCTTCAGGAACTCGTCGGGGTTGTACTTCCAGAACTGACTCACGGCCGGGTAGGTGACGACCACGCTGTTCTGGAGCTGGCCGCCCGCGCGCTCCACCTTCCGCACGTAGATGTTCTGGACGGGATTGCCCCAGCGGTCGATCACCACCGGGCCGCGTGGGAAGTCCTTCAGCTCGACCTTCTTGAGGGCGGCCAGGAAGGCCTCGCGGTCCTCGACCTTGCCATTGATCGCCTTGATGGCCTCCACGATCCAGCGGGCATTGGTGTAACAAGTCTCGCCATAGTAGGAAGGCACCTTGCCCATCTTGGCCTCGAAGGCCTTGGCGAACCTCTGATTGGCGGGATTGTCGAGAGCCGCCGAGTAGTGGAGGGCCGTGTGGACGCCGAGCGCCTCGTCACCCATCTGCGGCAGCACCGACTCGTCGGTGACAGTGCCATTGCCGAGGAGGGGAAGCTTGGCCTTGAGTCCCGAGTCCGCGTACTGCTTCACGAACTGCAGCGAGCCGCGGCCGAAGAAGACGGCGAAGACCGCGTCGGCGTCCCGCTTGATCTGGGCGAGGAACGGCGCGAAATCCGTGGTGTTCAGGGGCACCCAGATCTTCTGCACGATCTGGCCGCCCTGCTCCTCGAAGGTGCGCTGGAAGCCGCCCACCGACTCCCAGCCGAACGCGTAGTCGAAGGCGACCACGGCGATCTTCTTGTGCTTGAGGTTCTTGGCCACCCATTCCCCGAAGACGTGCATGGACTGGCTGCTGTTCCAGCCCGTCCGCACCACCCACTTCGCGGGCTTGCGCTGGGTCAGGTCGTCGGAGGACATGACCGGATACGTGGTGGGGATCTTCGCGGCGTCCGCGAAGGGGTGGATGGCATAGCCCGTCGAGGCGAGGAGCCCTCCCGTGAGGATGTGGATGTGGTCCTGGTCCACGAGCTTGCGCGCCTTGGTGAGCGCGGTCGCGGTGACGCCTTCCGAGTCCTCGACAATGAGCTCGATCTTCCTCCCCGCGGCCTGCCGGCCGATCTCGTCCAGGTAGAGCTCGGTGCCGCCGAGCATGTCCTTGCCGAGAGCGGAGGCGGCGCCGGTGAGCGGCGCCAGAAGTCCGATCTTGATGGACCCGCCCTGAGCGGCGGCCGGCGCGGGCGCCGTGCCCGCGAGCGCGGTGAGCAAGGTCGCGATGAGGGCAATCGAGCGAATCAGCATGTCAGGCCTCCTGTGCTCAGCGCCGCCGGCCGCGGAGCGCGCCGACCACGCCGTGCGGAGCGAAGAGAATGACGCCGATATACACGGCCCCCAGAATGAGAAGCCAGCGCTTGGTGTACACGCTCACGAAGTTCTTGAGGAACACGATGAGGCCGGCGCCGATGGCGGGGCCGACCAGAGTGCCCGGACCGCCCAGGGCGACCATGAGCAAGGCCTCGACGGAGGTCAGGAGCTGGACATCGGTGGGCCCGACGAAGCCGTTGTAGTAAGCCCAGAGGACGCCGGATGCGCCGGCGAAGGCGCCCGAGATGACGAAGGCCAGGTACTTGTGGAGCCAGACGTTGTAGCCCAGGGCCTCCATGCGCGATTCGCTGCCCCGTATCCCCTTGAGACCGAGCCCGAAAGGCGAGACGACGAGGAGCCCCAGCAGGGCGAAGGCCGCCGCCGCGCACAGCAGCGAGAAGTAGAAGAAGGGTAGCGGAGCGGCGAGGCTGAGCGTGCCGAGCTCCGGCCGCGCCACCCCAGAGACACCATTGTCTCCCTTCGTGAGCGAGACCCAGCGGAAGGCCAGCCCCCACACCACCATGCCGAGGGCGAGGGTGATCATGAGGAAATAGGTGCCCCTGGCACGGATGGCGATGATCCCGAAGACGGCGGCGGTGACGGTGGCCAGGGCGATGCCGGCGGCCGCGCAGCCCACGAGCCCGACCTGGCGCTCGGTGGTGAGCAGGGCCACCGCGTAGGCGGCCACGCCGAAGTAGGCGGCCTGGCCGAGCGACGGCATCCCCGTGTAGCCGAGCAGCACATCCAGGCTCATGGCGAGGATGCCCAGGATGAGCGCCTGGGTGAGGAGCGTCAGCGGATAGGCCGGCAAGAACGGCCCGATGATGCCGAGCCCCACCATGGCCGCGGCGGCGATGAGACCCCGCCGGCGGATCACGGCACCGCCCGCCGCTGTCTCGTCGCGAGATCCATCCCGCGGCCCATCACGCGCGGCCAAACAGTCCGGTCGGCCTGAGGGCCAGGATCACCGCCATGGGAGCGAAGAGGGTGAAGTAGGCGAGCTCGGGAAAGAGCGCCTTCCCGAAATTGTCGAGGAGACCCACGACGAGGCTGCCCACCATCGCGCCGGGCAGGCTCCCGAGCCCGCCGACGATCACCACCACGAACGCATAGGGAAGCACTTCGGAGTCCGCGCCCGGGTACACCCCGAGGAAGCCGGCGCCGACCACGCCGCCGAGGGCGGCCAGGGCGGCGCCCAGACCGAAGACCACGAGAGAGATGCGGGGCACATTGATGCCTACGCCCTCCGCCATCTCGCCATCGTCCACGGCGGCGCGGATCATGGCGCCCATCCGCGTCCGATCCAGGAGGAGCCAGAGCCCCAGGCCCACGGCCACCGCCACGCCCATGATGAAGAAGCGGTAGATGGGAAACACCATCCCGCCCAGCCGCAGCGCTCCGCCAAGCACCGCGGGCACGGGCAGATTGTAGGGATCGCCGCCCCAGATCAAGAGGGCCAGATCCTGGAAGATCAGCGAGAAGCCGACGGTCATCAGCACCTGCCCCAGCTCCTGGCCGCGCAGGCGGCGGAGAAAGAGACGCTCCATGCCGATCCCCACCAGCGCGATGGCCACGGTGCCCGCGACCATGGCCATGACGAAGCTGCGCGTGCGGAGGACGACGGTCAGCCCGATATAGCCGCCGAGGAGGAAATACGAGCCGTGCGCCATGTTGACCACGCGCATGACGCCGAAGATCAGGGAGAGCCCGCTGGCCAGGAGGAAGAGGAGAGCGCCGTACGACAGGCCGTTGAAGGTCTGGAGGATCCAGAAGTCCGCCCGCATGCGGCCTGGCTACCTCAGGCGCAGCAGGCGGGCGGCATTGTCGCGCACGACGCGATCCTGGTCCTTTCGATTGAGCCCCGTCGCCTTGGCCTCGATGATGGCACGCGGCCGCTCATAGCCCATGTCGAAGCAGAAATCGGTGCCGAGCATCACCCGGTCCGCCCCCACCGTGGCCACGAGGTACCGCAGGGCCCCCGCGTCGTGGCTGATGATGTCGTAGGTGAAGCGGCGCAGGTAGGAGCTGAAGGGCTTCTTCGCGCGCTTCTGGGCCTCCGGGCGCACCCGCTGGCCGTGACGGAGCCGGCCGTGCAGATACGGGAGGGCCCCGCCCGCATGCGGGAGGCAGACCTCGAGCTTGGGGAGCCGATCGAGCACGCCGCCGAAGACCAGGTGGGCAGCTGCGATGGCGGTGTCGAACGGATTCCCGAGGAGATTGCCCAGGTAGTAGGGCTGCAGGCGCTCGGCGCCGATGACCCGAAGCGGATGAAGGAGCACGGGCAGCCGGAGGGCCGCCGCGCGCTCGAAGACGGGGAAGAACTCCCCATCGGACAGCTCGCGGCCGCCCACATTGGTGCCCATGTAGACGCCGCGGATGCCCGGGAGCTGGGCCGCCCGCTCGAGTTCCTCGAGCGCGCGCGGCGGATCCTGCATGGGCAGCATGGCGCAGCCCACGAAGCGGTCGGGATGCGCCACATGCGCGGCGCTCGCGGCGTCGTTGAAGGTGGCCGAGAGGCGCGCGCCCATGGGGCCGTCCGCCCAGTAGACCATCGGCACGGTGAGGGAGAGGGCCTGGACGCCCACGCCCTGGTGATTCATCGATCGGAGGCGAAGGTCCAGGTCCACGAAACGCGGCTCGAGCGGCGCCGTCCGCGACGCGCCGAACATGATCACGGGCCCCTTGGGATTGCCGCGGTCGATCCCGGCGCCGAAGGGTGCGCCGGCTTCCTCGATGAGCCGGATGAAAGTCTCGGGAAAGAAATGCGCGTGGACGTCGATGCCGGGCGGGCGGGCCACGGATCGGGATTCTACTCTCAATGCCCGGGCGATGGTAGTCTCAAGGGCGACCGGGGCCCAGGTTCGGCGGCGCGAGTGCCCGAGCCCTACCGAGAAGGAGGAGGCCGTGAAGCTGCCTCGCGAACGCTTCGACTACTCGCCGATGGTGAGCCGCCCGCCGTGGAGACTGCCCAAGGGCGCCCGCATTGCCGTCTGGACCATCGTCAATGTCGAGGAATGGGACATCGAGAAGGCGATGGCCCGTCAGTACCTGACCGCGCCCCAGGGGGTGAGCATCGTGCCCGACGTGCCGAACTGGGCCTGGCACGACTACGGCATGCGGGTGGGCTTCTGGCGGCTTCTCGAGGCGCTCGCCAAGCGCAAGCTGCGCGCGACGACCGCCATCAATGCCCATGTCGTCGAGTCATACGAGCCCGTGGCGCGGGCCATGCTGGAGGCGGGGTGGGAATTCATGGCCCATGGCGTGATCCAGGGCGCCATGCACCTCCTGCCCGATCAGCGCGCGGCGATACGACAATCGGTGGAGATGCTGACGAAGTTCACCGGCAAGAAGCCCAAAGGCTGGCTCGGCCCCGGCCTGACCGAGACCTGGGAGACGCTCGACCATCTGGCCGCCGAGGGCATCGAGTACGTCTCCGACTGGGTCAATGACGACCAGCCCTACGAGATCCGCACGAGCGCGGGCCGGCTCGTCTCCGTGCCGTACTCGATAGAGCTCAACGACATCCCCATGATGGTGATCCAGCACCACACTTCCTCCGAGTGGCTGCAGCGGGTCAAGGACCAGTTCGACCGTCTCTACACCGAGGGCGCCAAGAATCCTCGGGTGATGGCGCTTGCCGTGCATCCGTACATCTCGGGCGTGCCGCACCGGATCAAGTACTTCGAGGCGGCCTACGATTACATGCGGAAGAAGAAAGGCGTGTGGTTCACCACGGGCGAGGACATCTACGAGTGGTACAGGTCACAGCGATGAGGCGGCGGGGCAAGGTCATCCCCTTTCCCGGGACGCGGCGGCCGGAGCCGGAGTCCGGCTTCATCGAGCTGTGCCGCTGCGCCAATCAGCTGGAGGCGATGGTCGTGCGCAGCCTCCTCGAGAGCGAGGGCATCCAGGTGGTGATGCGCAGTCGTCTCGCGCAGTCCGTGCATCCCTTCAGCGTCGGCGATCAGGGCGAGATCGTGATCCTCGTGCCAATCGACCAGGCCGATCCCGCCCGCGCCATCACCTCGCGCACCTAGTCTGGACTATTCATAAACGCGTGTTCGTCATCATAGAGGCCCCTCACCATAGACGCCCCCTCACCCTGCCCTCTCCCCCTCCGGGGGCGAGGGATCCGAAGAGAGTCTGCAAAATTTCAATCCCTCTCCCCCATCGGGGGAGAGGGCAGGGTGAGGGGGCAGACAGAGCCACGTTCATGAACAGTCTCGGCTAGGAGGCTGCTGAGCAGCCTGCGGCGTTTGCGTGGGCACTTAGTCGATGCGGAGGCGGAAGAGCCGCGCGGCATTCCGCGTCGTGGTCTCGCCCAGCTCGGCTGAATCGACCCCTCGCAGCTCGGCGATCCTGCCCGCGGTGAGCGCGACATAGGCCGGCTCATTGCGCTGGCCTCGGTGAGGCGTCGGGGGCAGGTAAGGACAATCGGTCTCCACCACGAGCTGGTCCTCGGGCACGAAGCGCGCCACGTCCGGCAAAGCGCGCGCGTTCTTGTAAGTGACCGGGCCCGCCAGCGAGATGAACAACCCCAGGTCGAGACAGCGCCTGGCCATCTCGACGTCGCCCGAGAAGCAGTGCATGACCCCGCCCGTCTCTCCGACTTTCTCGTCGACGAGAATGCCCAGGATCTCCGCGTGGGCATCCCGGCAGTGGATGACCACGGGCTTGCCGACAGCCCGCGCCATTCCCAGCTGGCGGCGGAAGACTTTCTCCTGGACTTCCCTGGGCGACAGATTGCGGAAGAAGTCGAGCCCCATCTCGCCCAAGCCGACGACCTTGGCCTCGGAGCGCGCGAGTCGCTCCATCTCTTCGAAGTCCGCCTCGGTGGCCTCGGCCGCGTCGTGAGGATGGATCCCCACCGTCGACCAGACGTCGGGCAGCCGCCGGGCCAGCTCCACCACCGTGCGGTTGGTGTCGCGATCGGTGCCGATCGTCACCATGCCGCGCACTCCCGCGGCGCGGGCTCGATCGAGCACGGCCTCGAGGTCGTCGGCGAAGTCGGGGAAATGCAGATGCGCGTGAGTGTCGAAGAAGGTCATTGACTGCCCATCATAACCTTTCCCCCTCACCCTGCCCCTCTCCCCCAATGGGGGAGAGGGATGTGGAGAGAACTGAGCTGCGCTTGCCTTGCATCCCTCTCCTCTCTGGGGAGAGGGCCGCAGTTCGAGCTGAAGGGCGAAGCCCTGAGGCGAGGGCTGAGTGAACGCGGGGCAGGCTATGGTCTGACGGTGAATCTGAGGCGACCGATGAGCTGGCCCGAGGCCGTCACGACGTCGACGTGGTAGCGGCCTTGATAAGGGGGCTTCAGGTCCGTCTTCTTCGAGTAGGTGCGGAAGCCTTCCTTGCGACCGCCCCGCACCGGCGAGAGCGGCGCGATCCCGATCAGCCGGCCATCCTTCCACCACCGGTGGCTGATGGCCTGCTCGAGACCGGCCGGCGCATACACGGCCGTATACGCGGTCAGGCCGCCCCATATCGCCACCGAGGACGCGGGGATTGGGCTCGACACGGGCTCCAGCGGCTCGAGCATGCTGACATCGCGGGCCACCGTGGCACGCGCGACGAAGAGCGGCGCCGGCGGCACGGCCGTGCGCCCGAACCACACCGCGACCATGGCCACCACGGCGAGGGCCACGGCCCGGCTGTGCGCCCGCGGCCATGTCAGGGCGCCGCGGTCGCGGAACACCGGGGTCATGGCCAGGAGCGAGAGCGCGGCGGCGCCCTCGAGGGCGAAGATGGGCTTGATGCGCAGGAGGGGCAGCGCCACGTTGAGGGCGGCGAAGAACGAGAAGCCGAGCAGGAGCTGATTGAGCCAGGGTCGCGGATGCACGATGGCCGCGTACCAGGGATCGACGGCCGTGACGAGCGCTCCCGCCACCACGGCAACGAGAAAGATCACATTGATCGAGTCCAGCGTCACGCTCGCCCAGTAGGCGGGCAGCACGAAGAGAAGGAGACCGTGATAGAGGGACTGAATGACGTAGTCGACGGCATCCACGACGAGGCGCTGGCGCTTGGCCTCGAGGGGCGCTCGGAGCTCGGCCACCACGAGGACGAGCAGCCACAGGAGCAGCAGGTAGCCGACGATCCAGCCCACGTGCGGTAATCCGCGGCGGAAGACGAAGAGGGTGGCCAGACCAAGGCCGAGCGAGAAGATCGAGACGCCCCAGCGCTTCACCCAGCGGAGGAACGGTATGGCCACCATGCTCAGTGCTGACCGCCCCGATGATCCCGCCGCCCGATGCCGGCCAGACCGGACGGAAATGCCACGACCACCGCAATGAGCGTCAGCCCCAGCGCGAGCATGTAGAGATAGCGAAACCTGAGGAGGAAGAGCTCCGAGACCAGCCCCAGGAAGGCGGCCCCGAGGGCGGGCCCCGCCACGGTGGTGGCCCCGCCGACCAGCGCCATGATCACCGTCTGGAATGACACCAACGGGTTGAAGACCTGCGGATCGAGGTAGGTCCAGCGCGGCGCCATGGCTGCCCCCACCGCGCCCATGAAGGCGGCGCTAAGCGCGAAGGTCCCGATCTTGACCCGCGTCGTGTCGATCCCCAGGGTCAAGGCGCGCTCTTCGTCCTCCCCGATCCCGATGAGCGCGTATCCCCACCGGGTACGGCGCAGGACAAGCGCGGTCACCACCGCGAGCCCCGCCAGGGCCAGCACCGTGTAGTAGAGGGTCCACGGCCCCGGTGGAGAGAGGAGCAGCCGCCCCACCGTGCCCGTCACGCGCGTCTCGTACCAGATCAATGTGTGCTTGGCGAGCTCGGCCAGGCCGAAGGTGAAGACCGCGAAGTACGGGCCGCGCAGACGGAGAGCGAGGGCGCCGACCACGAGCGCCATGGCGCCGCCCACCGCCGCCCCGGCCAGCACGGGAAGGGGCCAGGCCAGCCGTCCTCCCACCACGGCCGTCGTATAGGCGCCGGCGCCGAAGAAGGCCCCGGTGGCCAGCGAGAGATAGCGGGTGGGTCCGGAAAAGAACGCCCACGACACGGCAAGAGCGACGTCGGCCAGGATGGCCAGGAGCAGGGAGCGCTGATAGCCGGACACGAGCCAGGGCGCGCCGACCAGGGCCAGGACCAGGGCGGCGAGCAGCGCGCGACTAACGGCCAAAGAGACCCGCGGGCTTGAGGATCAGGATGAGCGACAGCACGGCGTACGAGGAGATGAGCCGGATATCGGATGAGGCGAGATAGACGCCCGCCGTCTCCACCACCCCCAGGAGCAGGGCCCCCAGCAGGCTTCCCGCCACATTGCCGAGACCGCCCAGGATGACCACGACGAGGGCGGTCACGGTATAGGGCAGCCCGACGAAAGGAGTCAGCTCGAAGAGCATGCTGATCAAGGAGCCCGTGACCGCGGCCATGGCCACGCCCAGACCGAAGCAGACGCCGTGAAGCCGCGTCAGGTTGACGCCCACGAGCTGAGCGCCCTCGGGCTCGTCCATGAGGGCGCGAATGGCCTTGCCCGTGAGGCTTCGCCGCAGATAGACGTAGAAGCCGACGCTGAGGCCGAGGGCCACCACCGCGGCGAGGACGCGATTGGCGGGGAAGACCGCGCCCAGGACGCGAAGCGGGGTAGCGAGATAGCCATAGCCCCTGAGGTCGGCGCTCCACACGAGGAGCGCGGCGTTCTGCAGCACGAAGAGGAGGCCGAAGGACAGCAGGAGCGAGCGCGACTCGATCGCCTCGCGCGCCTCCGCCTGGCCGAGCACGCGCGCGTAGAGGAGCCGGTGAAGGACGAGACCGGCGCCAAAGGCCGCCGGTCCCGTCACGAGCAGCGTGAGGAGCGGATTGGCCCCCCAGCCGGTATGCAGCGAGTACGTGACGTAGGCGCCCAGCATGAGGAACTCGCCGTGCGCCACGTTGAGCACGCGCATGAGGCCGTATTGAAGGTTCAGCCCCAGCGCCACCAGGGCGTAGATCCCTCCGGTGATCAGCCCCGTGCCGAGGATGTCGAAGAGGAGTGACGCGGTCACCGCATCACGTCCAACTGCGCTCCGTCACCCTCGCCCCTCACCCTCGGCCCCCTCACCCTCCCCTCTCCCCCGATGGGGGAGAGGGTTCTCTCTAGGAGGGGGTTTGGTCTGGTGGTCACGCCCACGCGGGCTTCGGTACGATGAGGGGCGCGGTGGCCAGAGCCTTGGGCCAGACGATCTCGAACTCTCCCTTCTGCCATTGGCCCACCATGCCGGGCGTGGTGACGTTCACGCCCTTGGCGAACTTGATGGGGCCCGCCACGGTCTGGAACTCGGTCGCGTCCAGCATCTCCTTGATCTTCTTCCGGTCGAGCCCCACCTCGCCCACGCAGCGCTCGAGGATCTGCAGCGAGCCGTAGGCGAAGGCGCTCGCCCACCGGTCGGGCTCTTTCTGGTGCTTCTTCACATGCGCCTCGTAGTACTCGCGGGCGCCCGGGTACTTCATCTTCGGGTTCCAGCCCGCGATCCCCGACACCCCCTCGGCGCCCTTGAAGCGGTCGCGGTAGAAGGGGAAGGCGGTGCCCACGGCGGCGAGATAGACAGGCGGATTGAAGTCGACCTCCTTGGACTGACTGGCTGCGAGGATATTGTCCGGCGGATAGGTCAACCCCAGGAAGACGTCGGCCCCGGCGGCCTTGAACCCCTTGAGGACGGGCGAGAGGTCCTTGACGCCGAGCGGATAGCTCTTGGTGTCGACGATCTCGAGCCCGGTGTCCTTCAGGGTGGCCGTCAGGCTCGAGTGCATCTCGATGCCGAAGAGGTCGTTGACGTAGGCGACGCCGACCTTGGACACCTTCCCCTGTCCCTTGAGCTCCTTGAGAAAGCTCGTGAAGGCGCCCATGCAGGCGTCGGGCTGCTGCAAGATGGCGTAGAAGTATGGGAAGGACAGCTCCTTGAGCTTGTTGGAGCTGACGGTGGGGCCGATCATCGGGTAGCCGTACTTGTTGGCGACGGGGGCTACCGCGAAGTTCATGGCCGTGCCCCAGGGCGGCAGGATCAGATCGACCTTGTCATCGCCCATCAGCTTCTCGTAGAAGCGCACGGCCGTCTCGATCTCGCTTCGATCGTCGATGGTGACGTACTCGACGAGACGCCGGCCCTCGCCCTTCACGGCGAGGCCGCCCTTGGCGTTGACCTGCTCGTGCCACAGCGCGTACCCGGTGCCCTGGGTGATCCCCGCTCCCACCGAGTAGGGGCCGGTGGCCGATAGGGTGTAGCCGATCCTGATCGGCTTGGCTTGCGCCCATGCGCGGCCCCTCAGCACCGCTGCCGCGGTGGCCCCGCCGCCCGTGGTCGTGAGAAATTCCCGTCTCCGCATCCGCATGATGGCCTCCTTGCCGTCAGTGTGAGCGAGCCATGGACTTGCCCAGATAAGCCTCGAGCACCCGCGCGTCCCGCACCACGGTCCGCGGCGCGCCCTCAGCGATCACTTCTCCATGATCGAGCACGATCACGCGCTCCGCCGCCGCCATCACCGCCTGCATCACGTGCTCGATCCAGAACAGCCCGATGCCGTGCTCGTCCCGAATACGCCGCAGGATGGCCGTGGCCCGGCCCACCTCCGTGGGCGTGAGACCCGCCAGGATCTCGTCGAGCAGGACGAGGCGCGGGCCTTGCGCGAGCGCCATGGCCAGCTCGAGCAGCTTTCGATGCGGACCGGGCAGATGCCGGGCGCGGATACCGCCCTGGGCCTCGAGCTCGACCAGCCCGAGGAGCGCGGTCGGCCCCGCGGGCGCCGCTCGCTCTCCGAACAGGGCGGCCATCCGCACGTTCTCGAGCGCCGTGAGATCGAGAAATGGCCGCGGTGTCTGGAAGGTGCGCGCGACGCCGAGACGCGCCACGCGATGCGCGGGCAGCGCGTCGACGCGTCGGTCGCCCACGCGGATGGCGCCGGCCGAGGGCCGCTCGAGCCCGCTGATCACGTTGAACAGCGTGGTCTTGCCCGCGCCATTGGGCCCGATGAGCCCGACGATCTCGCCTTCCGCCACCCGGAAGCCGACCTCGTTCAGCACCCGGAGACCGCCGAAGCTCTTGCTGACCCCGGTGCCCTCGAGGAAGGAGGCCGCCATGAGTGCCCTTTGTTA
>DASYTI010000058.1 GCA_036002485.1 Candidatus Methylomirabilota bacterium
GGAGATGGTGATGCCGGGGGACAACGTGACGATGACGATCGAGTTGATCCAGCCGGTGGCCATGGAGAAGGAGCTGCGGTTCGCGATTCGGGAGGGGGGGCGCACGGTGGGCGCCGGCGTCGTCGCGGAGATCGCGGAGTAGCCGATGCGCGACATCATCTCGCTCGCCTGCACCGAATGCCAGCGGCGGAACTACACCACGACCAAGAACCGGCGGACGCATCCCGACCGCATGGAGATCAAAAAGTTCTGCAAGTGGTGCCGGAAGCACGTGCCGCACAAAGAGTCCAAGTGACGGAACTCGGGCGGCGTAGTCTGGCCGCTTTCGAGCGCGGGCTCCGCCCGCGCAACCGAATCATGGGGGAGGCATCGGAGGGGGCCTCCGGGGCCCCCTCCGAACCAATAGGCGTGTAGCTCTAACGGCTAGAGCACCGGACTCCAAATCCGGGGGATGGGGGTTCGAATCCCTCCACGCCTGCCAGATTTGATGGGTAGTCAGATGAGCGGCGGACGGACGGCAGTGAGGCGGGTCAACCGACTGAGAGGACATGGGCTTCTTCGAGCGCGTCCAGCAGTTCTTCCGGGAGGTGTTGGGCGAGTTCAAGCGCGTGAGCTGGCCCAATCGGGCCGAAGTCGCGAACTCGACCGTGGTCGTGCTGGCGGTGGTGATCGTGCTTGCCGTGTTCCTCGCCGCGGTGGACATGGGGCTTTCGTGGATCGTGGAGCGGATTCTCCGGTGGGGTTAGTTCAAAGGTCGGGGTTAGTCGAAAGGTCGGGGCTGGTTCAGGGGACGGGGGTAATGCCGGCATGAGCGAGACGAGCACGTCCGCGAAGCAGTGGTTCGTCGTCCACACCTACTCGGGGGTCGAGAACAAGGTGGCGGCGGCCATCGAGTCGCGGGCCAAGATCTTCGGGCTTCAGGACCTCTTCGGGCGCGTCATCGTGCCCACGGAGAAGGTGCGTGAGATCCGGAAGAGCAAGAAGATCGAGACGGAGCAGAAGTTCTTTCCCGGCTATCTGCTCGTCGAGATGGAGCTGACCGACGATACGTGGCACCTCGTGCGCTCGACGCCCAAGGTGACGGGCTTCGTCGGATCCGGCGCCAAGCCGGTGGCCCTTCCCCCCGAGGAGGTCGAGGGCATCCTCAAGCAGATGGAGGAGGGCGCCGAGAAGCCCAAGCTCAAGTCCACCTTCCAGAAGGGCGACAAGGTGCGGGTGATCGAGGGGCCGTTCGTGAACTTCCAGGGCTCGATCGACGACCTCAATCCGGAGCGCGGGAAGCTCAAGGTCATGGTCGCGATCTTCGGACGGATGACCCCGGTGGAGCTCGAGTACTACCAGGTGGAGAGGCTCTAGGGCATGGCCAAGAAAGTCCAGGCGATGGTGAAGCTGCAGATTCCCGCGGGGAAGGCCAACCCTTCGCCCCCCGTGGGCCCCGCCCTCGGCCAGCACGGCGTCAACATCATGGAGTTCTGCAAGGGCTTCAACGCGCAGACAGGATCCCAGGAGGGCTTGATCCTCCCCGTGGTGGTCACGATCTTCGCGGACCGGTCCTTCACGTTCGTGGTCAAGACCCCGCCGGCGGCCATCTTGCTGAAGCGCGCGGCGGGGATCGCCAAGGCGTCGGCCGTGCCCCACAAGGACAAGATCGGCAAGGTGACCCGGGCGCAGGTGCGCGAGATCGCCCAGACCAAGCTCGTGGACCTGAACACGAACTCCATCGACTCGGCCATGCGCACCATCGAAGGCACCGCCCGGAGCATGGGCATCGACGTCGTCTAGCCGTAGTTCGAGCTGAGGGGCGGCCGGGCCGGAGGCCCGGGCGTCACGAGGCGAGAGCTGAGTGGAAACGAGCTGAGGGGCGGCCGGGCCGGAGGCCCGGGCGTCACGAGGCGAGGGCTGAATTGAGAGGGAGCAGAGAGACATGCCAGTGATGACGAAGCGGCTGAAGGCGACCGAGGCGCTGATCGACCGGGCGAAGCCCTACTCCGTCGAGGAGGCCATGGACATCGTCAAGAAGGCGCCCGCCGCCAAGTTCGACGAGACGGTGGACCTGTCCATCCGGCTCGGCGTCGATCCCAAGCACGCCGACCAGATGGTGCGCGGAGCCATCGTCCTCCCCCACGGCATCGGCAAGACGGTGCGGGTGGCCGTCTTCGCCAAGGGCGAGAAGGAGCGCGAGGCGCGCGAGGCGGGCGCCGATGTCGTGGGCGCTGAAGATCTCGTGGAGAAGGTCCAGGGCGGCTTCATGGACTTCGATTCGACGATCGCCACCCCTGACCTCATGGGTCAGGTCGGCCGTCTCGGCAAGGTGCTGGGCCCGCGCGGGCTCATGCCGAATCCCAAGCTCGGGACGGTCACCTTCGACGTGGCCCGCGCCGTGCGCGAGATCAAGGCCGGCAAGGTCGAGTTCCGCGTGGACAAGGCGGGCAACGTGCACGTGCCCATCGGGAAGAAGTCCTTCGCTCAGGAAAATCTCGTGGCCAACGCCATGACCCTCCTCGAGGCCATCGTCAAGGCGAAGCCCGCGGCCTCCAAGGGCGTCTATCTGAAGTCCATCACGCTGTCCACCACCATGGGCCCGGGCATCCACGTGGACGCCCAGCGCGTGACCAACCAGTTCAGCAAGAAGCCGAGCTAGGAGCGGACCGGTGCCCACTCAAGAGAAAGTAGACAGCGTGGCCACGCTCAAGGAACGGCTGGAAACCGCCAAGACGGCGGTGCTGACGGAGTATCGTGGGCTCTCCGTGCAGCAGATGTCGGAGCTGCGCAAGCAGCTGAGAGCCGCCGCGGCCGAGTACAAGGTGGTGAAGAACCGCCTCGCGCGGCTGGCCGTCAAGGATTCTCCTCTCGACGCCCTGGGCGCGCATCTCAAAGGGCCGACGGGGCTCGTCTACACCGGGCAGGACGCCGTGCCCGTGGCGAAAGCGCTCCAGGCCTTCGTCCGGACCAATCCCCAGCTCACCATCAAGGTCGGGATGGTCGACGGCAAGATGCTCCAGCCCGCGGAGCTCAAGGCCCTGTCCGAGCTGCCGTCCCGGGACCAGCTGCGGAGCCAGATCGTGGGCGCCATTCAGGGTCCTCTGTCGCAGCTCGTGAGCCTGCTCCGGGCGCCCCAGCGCGAGCTCGTGTACGTGCTCGAGCAGAGGGGCAAGGGCGGGGCGGAGTCGGCCTGAATCGGGTCTTCACATTACGAGGCAGAAGCAACCACACACGGAGGCGGATGAGACATGGCCACGAACATCGACGAGATCGCGGAGAAGCTGGACTCGCTGACCCTTCTGGAGGCGTCCCAGCTCTCCAAGCTCTTGCAAGAGAAATGGGGCGTATCGGCAGCGGCCGCGGTGGCCGTGGCGGCGCCGGGCGCGGGGGCAGCCGGCGGGGCGGGCGGGGGAGCTGCCGTCGAGGAAAAGACGGAGTTCGACGTCGTCCTCAACGCCGCGGGCGAGAAGAAGATCCAGGTCATCAAGGTGGTGCGCGAGCTGACCGGGCTCGGTCTCAAGGAAGCCAAGGATCTCGTGGACGGCGCCCCCAAGGCCGTCAAGGAGAAGGTGACCAAGGCGGAAAGTGCGGACATGAAGAAGAAGCTCGAGGAGGTGGGGGCCACGGTCGAAGTCAAATAGCTCCCCGCGCCACAGAGCTTGAAACGGGGCGCGCGCCCCTTTCCACCAAGTGTGGCCCCGACCCCTCTGGGCGGGGTTGAGCACCCGGCGGCCTCTCGGCGCCAGGGCGCGGAGGATGTATGGCAGGAACCATTCAGTGCGGGCGACGAGTCCGCAAGGACTTCGGCAAGATCCCGTCTATCGTCGAGATCCCGAACCTCATCGAGATCCAGAAGCGGTCGTACGAGCAGTTCTTGCAGAAGGACGTCGCCCCGGAGCGCCGTGAGGAGACGGGGCTCCAGGCGGTGTTCAAGTCCGTGTTTCCCATCGCGGACTACAACGACAACGCTCTGCTCGAGTTCGACAGCTATCATTTCGGCGACCCCAAGTACACGGTCGAGGAGTGCCATGACCGGGGGATGACCTTCGCCATTCCCCTCAAGGTGACCCTGCGTCTGGTCGTCTACGACCACGACAAGGAGGCCAAGACCCGCACCATCCGCGAGCAGCGCGGCCAGGAAGTCTACCTGGGCGAGCTGCCCCTGATGACGGACAAAGGCACCTTCATCATCAACGGCACCGAGCGCGTGGTCGTCTCGCAGCTCCAGCGCTCGGCCGGCGTATTCTTCGACGACGACAAGGGCAAGACGGTGGCCTCCGGGAAATTGTTGTACTCGGCGCGCGTCATCCCCTACCGGGGCTCCTGGGTCGAGTTCGAGTTCGACGCCAACGACATCCTGTTCGTCCGGGTCGACCGCCGCCGCAAGATGCTGGCCACCGCCTTCCTGCGCGCCTTCTGGTTCCTCGAGAAGGGCGTCATCCTTTCGGACGCCGAGATCCTCGGGAATTTCTTCGAGGTGGAAGAGGTGCTGTCCTTCGAGGACCGCACGGCCTGGGTCAAGCTCAACCCCGAGGTGCACAACGGCATCAAGGTGGCCGACGACATCAAGCCGCCGCGCCACCGCGAGGCCATGGTGGCCGCGGGCAAGACGCTCACCCCGAAGCTCATCGAGAAGCTGATCGAGGCGGGGGTGACCAAGATCCCCGTCAAGGCCGACTCCCTCGTGGGCCGCCGCACGAGCGACCGCGTGGTGGACGCCGACACGGGCGAGGTGCTGGTGGAGACGAACCAGGAGGTCTCGGCCACCCTGCTCGCGCAGCTCATGGCGCGCAAGATCTCCGCCCTCAAGCTGCTCGCCCTGGTGCCGGGCAAGACCGACAGCTCCATCTTCGAGACGCTGGCCCGCGACCACTTCAAGAACCCGGACGAGGCCCTGGTGGAGATCTACCGCCGTCTGCGCCCGGGGGATCCCCCCACGGTGGACTCGGCCCGCGCTCTCTTCCGCGGCATGTTCCTGGACGCCCGCCGCTACGACCTGGCCCGGGTGGGCCGGTTCATGATCAACAAGAAGCTCGGCATCAACGCCAACCTCAACGCGAAGACCTTGCGCAGCGAGGACGTGGTCTTCGTGATCCGTCACCTCCTCATGGTGCGGCTGGGGACCAAGCCCACGGACGACATCGACCACCTCGGCAACCGCCGGGTGCGCTCGGTGGGCGAGCTGCTCGAGAACCAGTTCCGCGTGGGCCTCACCCGCATGGAGCGGGCGGTCAAGGAGCGGATGTCCATCTCCGACATCACCAACCTCATGCCCCACGACCTGATCAATGCCAAGCCGGTGTCGGCGGTGGTGAAGGAGTTCTTCGGCTCCTCGCAGCTCAGCCAGTTCATGGACCAGACCAACCCGCTCGCCGAGCTGACCCACAAGCGTCGTCTCTCCGCCCTGGGGCCGCGGGGCCTCTCGCGGGAACGGGCGGGCTTCGAGGTGCGCGACGTCCATCCCACCCACTACGGCCGGATCTGCCCCATCGAGACTCCGGAAGGCCCGAACATCGGCCTGATCTCCTCCCTGAGCACGTACGCGCGCATCAACGAGTTCGGCTTCATCGAGACGCCGTACCGGAGGGTGCAGAGCGGCGTCGTCTCGGACGAGATCGTGTTCCTGTCCGCGCTGGAGGAGGAGCAGTTCGTCATCGCCCAGGCCAATGCCGAGCTGGACGCCCGCGGTAAGTTCGTGCGCGACCGCGTGTCGGCTCGGAAGAGCGGCGAGTACAAGATGGTCTCCCCCGAGGAGCTCAACTACATGGACGTGTCGCCGAAGCAGCTCGTCTCGGTGGCCGCGGCCATGGTGCCGTTCCTCGAGAACGACGACGCCAACCGCGCCCTCATGGGCTCGAACATGCAGCGCCAGGCCGTGCCTCTCCTGCAGCCCGAGGCGCCCTACGTGGGCACGGGCATGGAGCACATCGTGGCGCGCGACTCGGGGGCGGTGGTGCTGGCCAGGCGGCCCGGGGTGGTGGAGTACGTCTCGGCCAACCGCGTGGTCGTCCGCGCGGAGACGCGCTCGAAGAAGGCGGACCCCGTCCAGGACCTGCCCCTGGACATCTACAACCTGACCAAGTACCGCCGCTCGAACCAGAACACGTGCATCAACCAGCGGCCCATCGTCAAGAAGGGAGACCGCGTACACGTGGGCGACGTGGTGGCCGACGGGCCCGGCACCGACCAGGGCGAGCTGGCCCTGGGACGCAACGTGCTGGTGGCCTTCATGCCCTGGGGCGGCTACAACTTCGAGGATGCCATCCTCGTCTCCGAGCGCCTCGTCAAGGACGACCGCTACACCTCGATCCACATCGAGGAGTTCGAGGTGCAGGCGCGCGACACCAAGCTCGGCAAGGAAGAGGTGACGCGCGACATCCCCAATGTCTCCGAGGAGGCCTTGAAGGACCTCGACGACTCGGGCATCGTGCGCATCGGGGCCAAGGTCAAGGCGGGCGACATCCTCGTGGGCAAGATCACGCCCAAAGGCGAGACGCAGCTGACCCCGGAAGAGAAGCTGCTGCGCGCCATCTTCGGCGAGAAAGCGGGCGACGTGCGCGATACCTCGCTCACGGTGCCTCCGGGCATCGAAGGCACCGTGGTCGACGTCAAGGTCTTCTCGCGCCGCGGGGTGGACAAGGACGACCGCGCCAAGTCCATCGAGGAGGAGGAGGTGGCGGGCCTGGAGAAGGACTACCAGGACGAGATCGCCATGGTGGAGATGGAGCGCGACCAGAAGCTGAAGAACATCCTGGTGGGCAAGACGCTGACCCAGGACATGGTCGATCCCATCAAGAAGGACAAGGTGGCCAAGAAGGGCGATCGCATCGACCGGGAGGAGCTCGACAACTTCTCGTGGCACGAGCTGAAGAAGATCAAGATCAAAGAAGACGACGGGCTCGCCAACACCGTCAAGCGCATCGAGGAGCTGGCCGACGACCAGATCGCCTTCTTCGACCGCATGCTCGAGGAGCGGGTGGGGCGTCTCCGCCGCGGTGACGACCTGCCCCCGGGCGTCATCAAGATGGTCAAGGTCTACGTCGCGGTGAAGCGCAAGCTGTCCGTGGGTGACAAGATGGCGGGCCGCCACGGAAACAAGGGCGTGGTGTCCCGCGTGCTCCCCGAGGAAGACATGCCGTACCTGCCGGACGGGACGCCCGTGGAGATCGTGCTGAACCCGCTCGGGGTGCCCTCGCGCATGAACGTCGGCCAGATCCTCGAGACCCATCTGGGCTGGGCCGCCAAGGCCCTCGGGGTGTGGGTGGCCAGCCCCGTGTTCGATGGCGCCACCGAGACCGAGATCCGCGACCACCTGAAGCAGGCGAGCCTGCCCGGCTCGGGCAAGACGCGGCTCTTCGACGGGCGGACGGGCAAGCCCTTTCATCAGGACGTGACGGTGGGTCAGATCTACATCCTCAAGCTCGCCCACCTCGTCGACGACAAGATGCACGCCCGCTCCATCGGGCCGTACTCGCTGGTGACTCAGCAGCCTCTCGGGGGCAAGGCCCAGTTCGGCGGCCAGCGCTTCGGCGAGATGGAGGTCTGGGCCCTCGAGGCGTACGGCGCCGCTCACACGCTGCAGGAGATGCTGACCGTGAAGTCGGACGACGTGGAGGGGCGCAATCGGATCTACGAGGCCATCGTGAAAGGAGAAAATTTCCTGGAGCCGGGGACACCGGAGTCCTTCAACGTGCTCGTGAAGGAGCTGCAGAGCCTGGCCCTGGACGTGGAGCTCGTGCCCAAGGACGGCAAGAAGCCGGCCTAGCCCGAGCGAGCAGGGTGAGCTGTAGGACGTCGCGGGGCGGGGCCCCACCGTCCGAGGCGAACAAAGTTAGTTAAAAGTTGGTTAAAGGAGATCGACAGAATGTTGACGGATCGGACATTCGGCAGCCTGGTTCGGGAAGAGAAGCCCACGAAGGACCTGTGGGGGATTCTCGATCGGCACCCGAAGCCCATGACCTTTGGCGCCATCCGCATCAAGCTGGCGGCGCCCCAGAAGATCCGCGACTGGTCGCACGGCGAGGTCAAGAAGCCGGAGACCATCAACTACCGGACGTTCAAGCCCGAGCGGGACGGTCTGTTCTGCGCCCGCATCTTCGGGCCGACCAAAGACTACGAGTGCGCCTGCGGGAAATACAAGCGGATGAAGTTCGCGGGCGTCATCTGCGACAAGTGTGGCGTCGAGGTGACGCGGGCGAGGGTGCGGCGAGAGCGGATGGGCCACATCGAGCTCGCCTCCCCCGTCTCGCACGTGTGGTTCTTCAAGGGCCTGCCCTCGCGCATCGGGCAGCTCCTCGACATGTCGCTGCGCGAGCTGGAGAAGATCCTCTACTTCGAGGAGTACGTCGTCTTGGAGCCCGGGAAAGTCCCCGGGCTCAAGAAGAAGGACCTCGTCCCCGTGGACAAGACCCGGAAGCTCCAGGAGGAGCACGGCCACGACGCCTTCGCGGTGGGAATGGGCGCCGAGGCCATCCGCGAGCTGCTGCGTCAGATCGACATGGACGTGCTGGCCCGCGAGCTCCGCGCCGGGATGGGCGTGGAGACCTCGGCCCAGAAGAAGAAGAAGATCGTCAAGCGGCTCAAGGTCGTCGAGGCCTTTCTGAAGTCGGGCAACCAGCCGGAGTGGATGATCCTGGAGGTGCTGCCCGTCATCCCCCCCGAGCTGCGACCGCTCGTGCCCCTGGACGGCGGACGGTTCGCCACCTCGGACCTCAACGACCTGTACCGGCGCGTCATCAACCGCAACAACCGGCTCAAGCGCCTGATGGAGCTGCGGGCGCCCGAGATCATCATCCGCAACGAGAAGCGGATGCTGCAGGAGGCCGTGGACGCGCTCTTCGACAACGGCCGCCGGGGCCGCGTCATCACCGGGCCCAACAATCGGCCCCTCAAGTCCCTGTCTGACACCCTCAAGGGCAAGCAGGGTCGCTTCCGCCAGAACCTGCTCGGCAAGCGCGTGGACTATTCCGGACGCTCGGTCATCGTGGTGGGGCCGTACCTCAAGCTCCACCAGTGCGGGCTGCCCAAGAAGATGGCCCTCGAGCTCTTCAAGCCCTTCATCCTGCGCAAGCTCGAGGAGCGGGGCATCGCCTCCTCCATCAAGGCGGCCAAGAAGTTCGTGGAGAAGGAGCGGCCGGAAGTCTGGGACATCCTGGAAGAGGTGATCACCGAGCATCCCGTGCTCCTGAACCGCGCGCCCACCCTCCACCGCCTGGGTATCCAGGCCTTCGAGCCCATCCTGGTCGAGGGCAAGGCCATCGAGATCCACCCCCTCGTGTGCACCGCGTTCAACGCGGACTTCGACGGCGACCAGATGGCCGTGCACGTGCCGCTCTCCATGGAGGCGCAGATGGAGGCGCAGGTGCTCATGCTGGCTTCGAACAATATCCTGTCCCCGTCGAATGGGGCCCCCGTGGCCATCCCCACCCAGGACATGGTCTTCGGCATCTACTACCTGTCCAAGGAGCGCGCGGGCGCCAAGGGCGAAGGCCGCCTCTTTGCCGATCCCGAAGAGGTGCGCATCGCCTACGACAACGAGGACGTCGATCTACAGGCGCGCATCCGCCTGCGCTGGAACGGCGGAGTGATCGAGACCACGGTGGGCCGGACCCTCCTCAACGACGTGGTGCCCCCCTCGCTGCGGTTCATCAACAAGGAGCTGAAGAAGAAGGAGATCGGGACCCTCATCGCCGACTGCTACAACCGGCTGGGGAACGAGGCCACCGTGGCCTTTCTCGACGAGCTCAAGGACATCGGCTTCCGCTACGCCACGCTCTCGGGCCTGTCCATCGGGATCGAAGACATGCACATCCCCTCCGCCAAGGGCCAGCTCATCGACCGCGCCCGCCAGCAGGTCAACGAGGTGGAGCAGCAGTACCAGGACGGCGTCATCACCAACGGCGAGCGCTACAACAAGGTGGTGGACATCTGGGCCCACGTCACCGAGCAGATCGCCGACGCCATGTTCTCCGAGCTCGAGCGTGGCGAGCAGGGCGGCGAGTTCAACCCGATCTACATGATGGCCGATTCGGGCGCGCGCGGCTCCAAGCAGCAGATCCGCCAGCTCGCGGGCATGCGCGGCCTCATGGCCAAGCCCTCGGGCGAGATCATCGAGACGCCCATCACCTCCAACTTCCGTGAAGGCCTCACCGTGCTCGAGTACTTCACCTCGACCCACGGGGCCCGCAAGGGCCTGGCCGACACCGCCCTCAAGACGGCGGACTCCGGGTACCTCACCCGCCGCCTCGTCGACGTGTCGCAGGACGTCATCGTCTCCGAGTACGACTGCGGGACGGTCAAGTACATCGACGCGGCCCCCCTCGTGGAGGGCGGGGACATCATCCAGTCGCTCCGGGACCGCGTGCTCGGCCGCGTGGCCGCGGAGGACATCCGGGATCCCTTCACGGGCGAGATCATCGTCCAGGCCAGCAACGAGATCAACGAGGAGCTGGCCCAGAAGATCGAGGACTCCGGCCTCGAGCGCGTGCGCATTCGCTCGGCTCTCACCTGCGAATCGAAGCGCGGCATCTGCGTCATGTGCTACGGCCGCAACCTGGGCACGGGGCGCCTGGCCGAGTTCGGGGAAGCGGTGGGCATCATCGCCGCCCAGTCGATCGGCGAGCCCGGCACGCAGCTGACCATGCGGACGTTCCACATCGGCGGCACGGCGAGCCGCGTGGTCGAGGCCTCCAAGCACGACGCCAAGTACGCGGGGGTGGTCAAGTACCACAACATCCGGTCGGTGGTGAACCGTGACGGCGACATCGTCGTGCTCAACCGGAACGGCGAGATCGTGGTGGCGGATGAGCGCGGCCGCGAGAAGGAGCGGTATCCGGTGGTCCCGGGGGCCCGGATCAAGATCAAGGACGAGGGCAAGGTCACCCTGGGCAAGCTGCTCGTGGAGTGGGACCCGTTCACCACGCCCATCCTGACCGAGGTGAGCGGCACCGTGGTCTTCCGCGACATCGTCGACGGCGTGACGATCCGCGAAGAGTTCGACGAGGTCACCGGCCTGTCGCGGCGCGTGATCATCGAGGATCAGGAGGGCAAGCTGCAGCCCCGGGTGTCGATCAAGGCGCCCGGCGTAGGTGATAGTCCTGACGCCATCGCCGAGTCGATCGGGGAGACGCGCGGCCGCTACATGCTGCCCGTGGGCGCCCACCTGCTCGTGGCCGACGGCAGCGAGGTGCATCAGGGCGACATCATCTCGAAGATCCCGCGGGAGACGACGAAGACGAAGGACATCACGGGCGGCTTGCCGAGGGTGGCCGAGCTCTTCGAGGCGCGCAAGCCCAAGGAGCAGGCGGTCATCACGGAGATCGACGGGGCCGTGGAGTTCGCGGGCTTCGTCAAGGGCATGCGCAAGATCGTCATCCGCGCCGATGACGGCGAGACCAAGGAGTACCTCATCCCGCGCGGCAAGCACATCTCCGTCCACGAGGGCGACCGCGTCAAGGCGGGCGAAGCGCTGATGGACGGCTCTCCGAACCCCCACGACTATCTGGCCGTGCTGGGCGACCGGGAGCTGCAGCGCTACCTCGTGAACGAAGTGCAGGAAGTCTATCGCCTGCAGGGCGTGACCATCAACGACAAGCACATCGAGATCATCGTCCGGCAGATGCTGCGCCGGGTGCGGATCGAGGAAGTGGGGGGGACGGAGTTCGTGGTGGGCGAGCTCGTGGACAAGTTCGTCTTCCAGGACGAGAACGAGAAAGCCATTGGCGCGGGCAAGCCGCCCGCCACGGCCAAGCCGGTGTTGCTGGGGATCACCAAAGCCTCGCTGTCGACAGACAGCTTCATCTCGGCCGCGTCCTTCCAGGAGACCACGCGAGTGCTCACGGAGGCCGCCATCAGCGGCAAGACCGACGACCTCCGCGGCCTCAAGGAGAACGTCATCGTGGGCCGGCTCATCCCAGCAGGAACGGGCCTGGGCCATTACACGAGGGCCGAGGTGCTGAGCCAGGGTGCCGACGAGGCCCCCGTGGCCGTCGAAGAAGCCCCGGTAGACGACGCCGGCGACTCCGAGACAGGGTCGGAGGAGATAGCGCAGGCAGGGTAGGTCGAGGAGGAGCACGATATTCCGCGGGTTTAACGCCGCCTACGGGGCAGGCACCCGGGGGAGTGTCAATTTCTTGACAATGACCCCCTTTTCGGGTAAAAAGTTAGAGTTTTGGCCCTGTTGACCCGGCTGGGCCGGGGCGGGGCTCACTGGAGCCATAGGGGGAACTTCTAGCCGAGGCGTCTCGGCGCTGCCGCGAGAGCAGCGGGAGGCGACGAGGCGAGGGCTGAATCAAAAAATGCCAACCATCAATCAGCTGGTGCGGAAGGGCCGCGAAGCGGTGCCAAAGAAGTCGAAGACGCCCGCCATGGAGGCCTGTCCGCAGAAGCGCGGGGTGTGCATTCGCGTGTACACCACCACGCCCAAGAAGCCGAACTCGGCGCTGCGCAAGGTTGCCCGCGTGCGCCTGACCAACGGCCTCGAGGTCACCTCCTATATCCCGGGCGTCGGGCACAACCTGCAGGAGCACTCGATCGTCCTCATTCGCGGCGGCCGCGTGAAGGACCTGCCGGGCATTCGCTATCACATCATTCGCGGATCGCTCGATACGGCGGGGGTGGCGGGACGCAAGCAGAGCCGCTCGAAGTACGGGGCGAAGCAACCCAAGGCGGGAGGCGCGGCCTAAATGCGGCGCGCGGGAGCCGCGAGACGGGAGATCCTGCCGGATCCGAAGTACGGGAGCCGGATCGTGGCGAAGTTCGTCAACATGATGATGTACGGCGGCAAGAAGAGCACGGCCGAGCGGATCATGTACGAGGCCATGGGGAGCATGGAGGACAGGGCCAAGCAGGATGCCCTCAAGCTCTTCAAGTCCGCCGTGGACAATTGCAAGCCGGCGGTGGAAGTCAAGTCGCGGCGGGTGGGCGGCTCGACCTACCAGGTGCCGGTGGAGGTACGGCCGGACCGCCGCACCGCGCTCAGCATGCGCTGGCTCATCGGAGCCTCGCGCCGCCGCTCGGAGAAGAGCATGGCGGAGCGGCTGGCCGGCGAGCTCCTCGACGCCGCCAACAATCGCGGCACGGCCGTGAAGAAGCGAGAAGACACTCACAAGATGGCGGAGGCCAACAAGGCGTTCGCGCACTACCGCTGGTAGCGACCGAGATTCGAAGAGGGGGGCCGGAGCCTCGACCCCCCTCTTCTCTTGAGTAGCGCCGGTGCCACGGGAAAGGAAGCATCGTGGAGCCGCAGTACCCGCTGGAGAAGACCCGGAATATCGGCATCATGGCCCACATCGATGCCGGCAAGACCACCACCACGGAGCGGGTGCTCTACTACACCGGCCGGTCCTACAAGATCGGCGAGGTGCACGAGGGTACCGCGGTCATGGACTGGATGGTCCAGGAGCAGGAGCGCGGCATCACCATCACCTCGGCCGCCACCACGTCGTTCTGGGCCGATTGCCGGATCAACATCATCGACACGCCCGGCCACGTGGACTTCACCATGGAGGTCGAGCGCTCGCTCCGAGTCCTCGACGGCGCCATCGCCATCCTCGACGCCGTCTCGGGGGTGGAGCCCCAGACGGAGACGGTGTGGAGGCAGGCCGACAAGTATCGCGTGCCGCGCATCGTTTACGTCAACAAGATGGACCGCGTGGGCGCCGACTTCTTCCGCTGCCTCGACATGCTCAAGGAGCGGCTGGGTGCCCACCCCGTGCCCATCCAGATCCCCCTCGGCCGCGAGGACAAGTTCAAGGGGGTCATCAACCTGATCGAGCAGGTCGCCTACGTGTGGCCCGAGGACGACAGCCTGGGGCAGACCTTCGAGACGGTGGAGATTCCGGCCGACCTCAAGGCCCAGACGGCGGAGTATCGCGAGAAGATGATCGAAGGGCTGGCCGAGGTCGACGATCACCTGATGGAGAAGTATCTCGGCGGCGAGAAGGTCAGCCCGGAGGAGATCAAGGCGGCCGTGCGCGCCGGCACCATCAGCATGAAGCTCTTCCCGGTGATCTGCGGCGCCTCCTTCAAGAACAAGGGCGTCCAGCCCATGCTCGACGCCGTGGTGGACTACCTGCCCTCGCCCCTCGACGTCCCCGCCATCACGGGCGTCAATCCCGAGACGGGCCAGCCGGAGACGCGCGAACCCGACGCCAAGGCGCCGGTCTCGGCGCTCGCCTTCAAGATCATGAACGACCCGTTCGTGGGTCAGCTGACCTTCGTCCGGGTGTACTCGGGCACGCTCAGCTCGGGCACCGGCGTCTACAACTCGACGCGGGACAAGAAGGAGCGCATCGGGCGTCTGGTCCGGATGCACGCCAAAAAGCAGGAGGAGATCGAGTCGGTCTCGGCCGGCGACATTGCCGCCGTTCCTGGTCTCAAGGACACGCGCACGGGCGACACGCTCTGCGACCCGAACAGGCCGATCGTGCTCGAGGCCATGGACTTCCCGACGCCGGTCATCGCCGTGGCCATCGAGCCCAAGACCAAGGCCGACGAGGAGAAGCTCGGCCAGTCGCTGGCCCGCCTCGCCATGGAGGACCCGACCTTCAAGGTCAACGTAGATCCCGAGACCAACCAGACGCTCATCCACGGGATGGGCGAGCTGCACCTCGAGATCATCGTCGACCGGCTCCTGCGCGAGTTCAAGGTCGAGGCCAATGTCGGCAAGCCCCAGGTCGCCTACCGCGAGACGGTCCGGCAGAAAGCCGAGGCGCAGGGGCGCTTCGTGCGCCAGACGGGTGGCCGGGGGCAGTATGGCGACGTGTGGCTCGAGATCGAGCCGACGGAGCCTGGCCTGGGCGTGATCTTCGAGAACAAGCTCAAGGGCCCCGCCATCCCGCGCGAGTACGTGCCCGCCGTCGAGAAGGGCATCAAGGAAGCGGCCGAGACCGGCGTGCTCGCCGGCTACCCCGTGGTGGACATCAAGGTCTCGTTGACGGACGGCAGCTACCACGATGTGGACTCGAGCGAGATGGCGTTCAAGATCGCGGCCTCCATCGGCTTCAAGGAGGTCTGCCGGAAGGCCAAGCCCGTGCTCCTCGAGCCCGTCATGGACGTCGAGGTCGTCTGCCCCTCGGACTACCAGGGCGCCGTCATTGGCGACCTCAACAGTCGCCGCGGCCGGATCGTCAGCCAGGAAGTCCGGGCCAACGCCCAGGTCATCCGCGCCAACGTCCCCCTCGGCCAGATGTTCGGATATGCCACCGACGTCCGCTCCATGACTCAGGGGCGGGCCACCTATACCATGCAGTTCGCGCGCTACGAGGAAGTGCCCAAGAACATCGCCGAGGAGATCATGGCGAAGGTCGCGGGCAAGGGTACGCCGCGGGCCGGGTCCCGCTGAAGTCGCGGTTCAACAGGAGAGATCAACCATGGCCAAGGCGAAATTCGATCGGTCGAAGCCGCACGTGAACATTGGGACGATTGGGCACATCGACCACGGGAAGACGACGCTGACCTCGGCGATCACGAAGGTGCTGCACACGAAGTACAGCGGGGTGGCGGTGCGGGAC